>JAFMBV010000144.1 GCA_017858255.1 Bacteriovoracaceae bacterium | reverse complement strand
CTTGCGAGCTTATGGCGAAGACATGGAAAATAACGAGAGAAGATCAGGATGAACTGGCCTTTGAAAGTCATCGAAAGGCCGCGGAAGCCTATGAAGCTGGTTTCTATAACGATTTAGTTGTCAATTTTCACGGGCTGGATAAAGACGATATTTTAAGACCTGATATTAGTAAGGAAAAACTAGGTAAACTTAGAGCGGCTTTTGATAAGAGTGAGAACGGAACTCTAACGGCCGGTAACTCAACGCCTCTTACAGATGGAGCTTCTGCAGTCTTCCTTTGTAGTGAGGAATACGCCAAAGAGAATAATTTAAATGTATTGGCCTTTCTTACTATGGGTCAGAGTGCTGCTGTAGATTTTGTTAGTGAAGAAGCTCTTCTAATGGCACCTGCTTATGCTGTTCCTAAAATGCTAAAACGTGCAGGGCTATCTCTACAGGATTTTGATTTTTATGAAATTCATGAGGCCTTTGCGGCCCAAGTTCTTTGTACACTAAAAGCATGGGAAGACCCTACTTTTTGCAAAGAGAAACTCGGTCTTGATCAACCTCTAGGGCCAATTGATCGTTCAAAACTAAATGTAAAAGGTGGCTCTCTCGCTCTTGGTCATCCCTTTGCGGCAACCGGTGCTCGTATTTTGGGAAGTCTTGCTAAAGTTATTGATGAAAATAATGGCGGCAGAGGACTGATTAGTATCTGTACGGCCGGTGGTATGGGCGTAACTGCCATTGTCGAGAGGTGATAGGTTGGGCAAAAACAATTTACTCTAAAAAGTTTTTGCCCAATAATTTCCCTGCCAATAGGAAAGCGCCTGTAGTTACTCCGACAATACCTTGTCCTGGAAAAGTAGTGTCACCTATTTGATAAAAGCCTGATAGCGCGGTTTCTTGTGCTGGGAAAGTTAATATATTATTCTTCAAATTATGAGGTAATCCACCAACAAGGCCTTTGTGCCTATTCGTAAAGCGTTGGATGGTGTGTGGTGTACCAATCTCTATATTTCCCATCTCTTCTATATTTTTGTCTGGAAATCTTTCGTTAAAAGTTTTACGAATCAATTCTTTAACTTCTTGGACCTGTTGATCATAGTTGCCGGACTCAAATGCGCTTATCCATTGCTCGCTCCTTGTATGGGTACTGACAGTTACCGTTTGCCAAAGCTCTGGCGCTCTCTCTCTGTCGTCCGGATGAGAGAAGGAAAAAAATAGGCTACCTTTTCCGAGAAGTTCATTATCTATATGAACCTGATGATATAGCGGAGTGATTGGTTGCGTGGACTTTATAGTAAAATAGGCCGTTATCGCACTCCATGCTCCTCTTTCCTGTGGGATTGGGAAAAGACTTTTTAATTCATTCTTAAATAAATTTGGAGTGTCCCAGATCGTGAGATTAGATACCACCAAAGCGGCCTCTTTATTAAATGGTTTCTTAAGAGGTCCAACTCCAGTCACTTCAAATACGTCTTTATTTTTTGAAACGTCAGTAACGCGATGGCGTTTATGGACTTCACCACCTCTTTTTGTAATATACTCTGCTAATTTGTCAGCAAGGGTAGATATGCCACCAAAGGGATAATACATATCGTCTGGATAAATGAGTCCCATCGCCGCAAGAAGTGCCGGTACCTCATTGGCATGAGATTGGGTTGAGATGATCAATTGTTCGTTGATAAAATCCATATAACGAGTATTACTTCGAATCTCTTTTGGAAGTGTCTTGATAAAAGGGGTAAAGGCCCATAAGGCAAGAGGAGCCTTGGCCAATACTTTTGGTCTTAATAGTTTTACTAGGTCCTTGATTCCTTTTGGAGGGAAGTGTTGTCCAGCACCTAAGACACTCCATAACTTCTCTTCTCTATCTTTTAGGTCATACCAAAATTTTCGATTATCAACTTCTGGAAATTCAATATCTAGTGTCGTTATAAATTCTTCTAAATTGGATACCCGTTCAATAATTGAGTTGTCACTTAAGTGTATTCTCATAGGGTGATCAAGATGCAAGGTAGGAATCTCTATTTCTAATAACTGACAAAGGGCATGGAGCGGTCGGCCTGCACCGAGACCTGATAAAGTAGTGGCACCAGCATCAAATTTAAATTTATGCCTTTTAAAAAAACTGGCACATCCACCAAGATAGGTGTGTGCTTCATATATGGTAACTTGATAATCATGGTGGGCAAGTAAGGCGCCAAGGGCCAAACCCCCATAACCGCTACCAATGATGATTACTTTTTCTGATTGAGAAGACATGGGCCAAGGATAGCAGAATTCTTGGTTTTCGCCTTAAAAATCACTTGGACTGTCTGGCCTAAGAGATCCTGTGCGTCAAATGTATAAGTTTAATGAAAAACGAGCAGAAAGTTTACAATCTCTTAGCAAATTTAGAAGATAGAGAGACGTGTTTAAATATTTTTTTAATTGGAGTCACTATGAAATTCATTTATCTGATGCTTGCCCTCTTTATTGCAAATTCCGGTTTTGCGAGCACTGATAGAGTGGGGGATTCCATAACGATTGAAGGTCCATTTCAGGGGAATCGCCTAAAGTTAGAAGCTTCTTACAAGAGCTTTTCCAATGGTGTTATGAATCAGGAAGATATTACGTCCCTTGGCGGGTCTGTTATTTCAAGAGAATCTACTGCGATCGCTAGTGAGGATATTTTAACACCCGAAACTGCAGGAATGATGGTTGCAATGTGTGCCTCAATTGGAGGTACTCATGAGTATCTTAATTTAACCGTAGGAACGACTCTTACTTGTCGTCTAAATACTCAGTCTTTATCTAATCTTCCGTATGTCTATTCAAAAAATTTAGAACTATTAGGTGATGTTGTTTGGCTCGGCCCATTTCCTGTTCTTGGTATTGCCCAAATTCAATTGAGTGGTGAGTTGTTAGTTATTCAAAATTACCGTTGGAACTAAATATATTAAAGGTTTTCTTTTATGAAGTTTTCTGAAGAATTAAAGTGGCGTGGCCTGATCGAAAATACTTCTCATGAAGAAGTATATGAAAAAATCGACGAGGGTGGACTTGGTTTCTACATTGGTTTTGATCCGACTTCCCCTTCAATTCAAATTGGAAACTTCCTTGGCGTCGTCATGATGAAGAGATTGCAGGATCATGGGCATACTCCTTATATTTTAGTTGGAGGAGCCACTGGTATGATTGGCGACCCTTCTGGAAAAAGTGCCGAGAGAAATTTATTAGACTCATCAACACTAGATAACAATGTTGAATCTATGAAGAATCAACTTTCTCGTTTCCTCTCCTTTGAAGGAGAGAATAAGGCCGTAGTTGTAAATAATCATGACTGGATGGGGAAGTTCTCTTTCTTAGACTTCTTAAGAATCGTTGGAAAAAGATTTCGTGTTAGTGAAATGCTCGCTAAGGACTCTGTGAAGAGTCGCTTAAATAGTGAGAGTGGTATTAGTTATACAGAATTTAGTTATCAGACGCTTCAAGCTTATGATTTCGCCCACCTTTATAAAGAATACGGTGTATCTCTTCAAATGGGTGGTAATGATCAATGGGGCAATATAACCGCTGGCATTGATCTTACTAGGAAGATGCATAGTGGATCAGTTTATGGCGTAGTCACACCTCTGGTAACAGATTCACAGGGGAAAAAATTTGGTAAGTCTGAAGGTGGAAACACTATCTATATCGATGGGGAAATGACTAGCCCTTACCAGATGTATCAATACCTTCTAAATAGCGATGATGAGAGCGTTATTCGTTATCTAAAGTATTACACCTTTTTAAGTCGGCCAGAAATAGAAGCACTAGAAAATCAGACGAAAGAAGAGCCCCATAAGAGGTTGGCCCAAAAACAGTTGGCAGAGATTGTTGTCGAGATGGCCCATGGAAAAGAAGGGCTAGACTCTGCGATTAGGGCCACAAGTTTCTTCTTTGGTGGAACGATTGAAAATGTTAGTGACAAAGAAGTAGATAGTATCTTTAGTGATGTCCCGAGCGTTGATTTAAAGAAAGACGATCTTAATAATGGTTTTGATGTACTTGATCTTCTAAGTGAAACCCCACTCTTTAAATCTAAGGGAGAGGCTAGAAGATCGGTTACTCAAAAAGGTGTCTATCTTAATAACATTGTTATTGAGTCTATTGAGAAAAAGGTCACGGTCACTGACCTGGCCAGTGAAAATGCGCTTGTCATTAGAAAGGGTAAGAAAAACTATTGCGTGGTTAAATTTAACTCCTAAGATTTTTCTAATATTCTCTCAAAGATAACGTTGTAGATAAGCATTCCTGAGAGCATTGATGCTACAACGATGAAGACTTCGCTCTGTCCTCTAAATAGTCCGCTGAGGGCGGGTCCAGGGCAAAAACCTGCAATTCCCCAACCTATACCAAAGAGTATTGATCCGATGATAAGTTTTGGTGTGATATCTTTACTCGTTGGGATTAAAAATTTTGGACTAAATAATGGCGTCTCCTTTTTCTTTATCCAGGTATAGTAAACGATACTGTTAACTAAAATGGCTCCGATCATTACAAAGATAAGTGAAGGGTCCCAGCTTCTTGTTAAATTTAAAAATCCTTGTACCTTCTGAGGATCCGTCATTTGTGATAACTCTAGTCCGGCGCCGAATAAAAAAGCCGCTAAAAAGTAAAAGAATCTTGCTTTCATATCAATTCCTCTTAAATGTTAAGAAAGTAAACGGTAACTACGCCTGCGGCCATGAAGGATACAGTCGCTATAATACTTCTAATGCTAAATCTTGAGAGTCCACAAACACCATGGCCAGATGTACATCCGCTCCCAAGCCTTGTTCCAAAGCCCATGAGTAATCCACCAATAATTAAATATGAGCTTGGTAAGGCCGAAATTTTATCTGGAGTGTTGGCGAGGAGGTGCATAAAAAAGGCACCAACAAGAAGTCCAACTAAGATAATTATGCGCCATAACCTGTCACCTTTATCGAAGTTGAATAGGCCTCCAATTATGCCGCTTATACCGAAAATCCTACCAACGCCTACCAAGAGGATCGTTGAGGCCAGGCCGATCAGAATTCCTCCTAAAAGGGCGGGCAATGGGGTGAAGTTAACGATTGTCATTTGTTACTCCTGTTAATCCTGGCAAAATATTATATGAAAGGATTCTATTAAGCTCACTATTTTGGGTTCTTTGATCTTATAAAAGCGGTTCTTTCCTGCTTGTCTAACACTTAAGAGATTCCTTCCTTCGAGGTCACCAAGGTACTGGCTTGTTTGTGACTGACTAAGCTCAGTGTATGCCATGATATCGCTTACATTCTTCTCGTCTTCAATGAGAAAACACATCAACATAAGACGTTTCGGATGGGAGAGCACCTTTAAGATGCGGGCCAGTTCAGCTGAATTTTTTCGAATACTTTCTATATTACTCACATTAACATATTACAATAAATTAATGTGTTGATCAAGTGCCAAGTTAACATGGTAGCCGGATTTGATTTCTAGGCCGGTATTCCAGAGGGAAATATATTTTAAAACCAGTATAGATTACTGAATTTATGGCCATAGTTTCGCTATATCCCTCTATTTGGAATATTTGACCAGTTTAGATTCCAAGGATTTTCACCTATAATTAAGAAGTTAATTACCTAGGAAGCAATTATGAGAATCACTATGTATCTTTGGCCGATAAAGGCCTGGGTTTTTGTTCTATATTTTTGTCTATCGTCAGTATCAGCAATGCCTGATTTATATAAGGTTGTTTATCGTAAAGGTGACGTCTCCATGACTCGAGCAGGAGAGTCTCGAAAAATTTTCAAGGGAGATTTTCTTATAAGCAAGGATCTGGTCACTACAAACTCTAAAGGTCTTATCATTCTAGGCTTTGGTGAGGGCTTTAACTCCCGCTTAAAAATTGGTCCTAGTACTGAGCTAACACTGGAAGGTAAGGTTGTAGATATTGATGACAAAAACCAGGAGAAAACATTTTTCTTTCTGAAGTTAGGAAATATTCTCGTCAATTATATTAATAAAGATAAAGATAAAAATAAACTCAAGGTCAGAACCAAAACTGCTTCAATGGCCGTTAGGGGTACTGAGTTTTTTATCCATACTACTCTTGATGGAAAAACACTTGTCGCTGTAAAAAGTGGCGTAGTCTTAGCAAAGCATAATGAAAAATCTACGGGAGTTCCTCTAACGAGTGAGGAAGGGGTAGTTTTTACGAGTGATGGAGGTTCTGGAAAGTTGAACCCACCGGAATGGTACAAAGAAATTAACTGGCAACTTGATGACCTTTCCTTAAAACTAAAAGATATGGTTCATGGACAAGGGATTGGTAATGTCTCATTAAGTGAAGTTGTCTCTAAGGTTATCTCTGTAAATGCAGAAAGCTTTGATAAGTTAACCCTTGATGGCGAACCTAAGAAATGGCAAAAACAATGTGAAGAAGGCAAGGGTGCGAGTTGCTCAATGCTCGCCTTATATCTTCTTACAAATGGCAAGATTAGTGAAACCAAACCTATTATTTCATCTCTCTTTAGTAAGGCATGTGAGTCGGGGGAAATTCGTGGTTGTGTTTGGCTTGGGCGGGTTGAATTTGAGTTTGGTGATAAGGAAAAGGGTAAGGGTCACATTAAAAAACTTTGTGACGATAAAAATGCATATGCTTGCTATTCCATGTGGGAACTCGAAAAGGCTTACGGCGAAAAGAATCTGGCCGAAGAATATAGAAAGAAGGCCGTATCAATTATGCATAATTTACCCAACTTTGATGAGACTTTCTCACAATTTGAAGAGGCTTGTCTTACTGAGGATAAGGACTCTTGCTTAAATATTGGTATTCTCTCTGAACAGCTTAATAAAAAGGAAAAGGCCAAGGAGATGTATACAAAAGCATGTGACCTAGGCTCGGGAGCAGGTTGTTCTAATCTAGGTTTTATATATCAA
>JAFMBV010000143.1 GCA_017858255.1 Bacteriovoracaceae bacterium | reverse complement strand
AATAAGCGACTCTTCAAGGGCGCTGGGGACTATGTTGATGATTCCTAATTCATGGTATTTAGTTGTAGAGGTAAAGAGAATTTCTCCATTTTGGACAAAACTTTCGATACTCATCTCATTGCCACTAATGAATCCCTCTATGAGATCACTTTCTAATGACTCGACTTCTTCCGGGGCCAAGAAACTCTTTTGCCCTTTTCCACCTGAGTTATTTCTCTCTTTAACGATAACTTTCTGGCCTAGGGCCTTATAGATTTCACGACTTTCCTTTCCTGGTCCACCTGGTAGGAAGGACGTTACGGGAATTCCAGCATCCTTAGCAGCTGTTTTCATTTCAAGCTTATCTGAGCAAAGAGTAATGACTCTATCGTCAATTGCTTGAAGGTTGAGCTGTTTTCTCACTTTGTTGGCAAGAGCAACGGTCCCTTCCCCTGAGGCCAGGACATGAGTAAAGGCGCTAAGATTACTTGGAGGAGCCTCTTGAAAGTTTTTACATATGAAATGGTTATAACCTAGCTTTTTTAAGGCAGAGGTGAGTCCGTGACGAGAGCCAAGTACTAAGATATTGGGAGTATTTGTTAGGTCTTGGGTCATAGAAATTCCCGTTTTTATTAAAGCGTAAAGTCTCCCATTATTTTCGTCAATATAGTTTTTGCCACTAGGATTAGTTTCTTTCCATACTTTCCAAGCTGCCCCAAGAAACTTACTAAAAGAATAAGTTATTTCTTTAGTTCTAAAATGCTTTCGCTGAAGCCTGAATGAAAGAATAGTAGAAGACGGCATTTGGATCATTCCTTACCGTTTTTAACTCAGCTCGTGCTTTATTGACTGTCTCTTCATCAACATATTTTTCTTTTATAAGCTGGTCACTGGCAGAAAGTAAGAGCTCTGACCAGTACTCTATAAACTCTTTTCTTTTTGCAGGTCTTCGATTATCGAGGTGCCATGTCTTCGTTTTAACTTTAATGTCCCGGTAACCTTGTTGCATGAGGATGTTACCCAGCTTCGCCCCGATAAAGGGGTCACCTTTCATATCATACTGATAATCATTAAATGCCATCCAATACTTCCATACATGTGGAGAGTAGGGTTCAAGGAAGAAACTGGAGTTAAGAACTTCTGTAACATAGACAATACTACCTGGTCTTAAAACTCTTCTAACCTCACTCATCACTTTTCCTGGGTCGGGTACATGTTCCAAAATCCAGCACAAGAAGGCACCATCAAATGTTTGTGATTCAAACTCTATATCCGTTGCATCCATTTCTAAAAGTTGATAACGATCTTTTGCGTAAGGGCATTTTTCAAGTGACAGCTTGGCAGCATCTAGTTGATTCTTAGATCTATCAATGCAAGTTATGTCGACTTTTGGGAAACGTCTCAGGAGAATTTCAGTCTGAGCTCCTACACCTGAACCAACCTCTATGAGTTTTTTTACATAAGACAGGTTGATGTCTTTATAAACAGTATGTTCTGTAAATTCAGCCTGTTTTCGTAAGCGATCTTGTTCTACTGAATCAAAACCATGAAGATAGGGAAATTCATTTTTAGACATATTGAAGACTCCTGTTATTACACTTAATCCTAGCACGAGTTCGTTTGGACAAGAATAAATTATAGGAGTTTAACTTAATCAATTTAGCCTTTGGCCGCAGGCCTCCTCAACACGAATGCCTGAAACCAGAGGCTTTACTATATTAATATTCTCACATTGGACTTTATTACAGGCCAAAAGGAAATGTATCGGCCATACCATCAAGCTTTTTCTTTGGTAGGGGATCAATCGCATGGGTCTCATCAAACCAGATGTATTCATCAAATTGTTGTGGTAAGCAGGCCTGAAAATAATGGCTTTGTCTTTCAGTTTCAGGACGATAGATGACACCAATCGCTCTTTCTAATTTTTTTGATAATAACATATCTCGAGCCATTTTTTTTATAGGTTTCCTAAGTGGAAGCAAAAAATTATCAGTTTTTACATCATGAAAGACACGCTCGTAACTATCGAGACGTGAAGCTTTAACTTCCTTAATTTCCATAGGGCCTCCCCAAGATGACGCTGCCGCAACGGTTCCATGATCTGTACCAAATCCAATGAGGTATGCACTTTCCCCATACTCTTCCCTAACTAATTGTCCTAAATTAAGCTCACCACGTGTACTCATTTGTGTGGCCCTTGCATCTCCTATGTGAGAATTATGTGCCCAGATAATGGCTTTTGAGTCTTTACCTCTATATTCTAAAATAGATTTTAAAGTCTCAAACATATGTGAATCACGTTGATTCCACGAATTGCTCTCAGCATAATACATAGTACGGTAGTACTGCTCAGTGTTCCTAACAAGATAAGCATTTCGTTCGGCATTAAAGAACTTATCAATCCCAATTGAGCTGTAATCTAGACGGTGCTTCAGAAGGTCTGTCAGAGTTTCAATAACTTCTTTTTCACACCCTATAAACTCCTTTGTTATATTCACTCGACTATACTCTAAAGGGTCATCTGCGTAAGGAGCGAGACAAGCGTAACGTGCCCGCGCAATTTCAGCAGTCGTCGGATCTACCTCATCTAGGAAATTTAAGACTGCTTCAATGGAACCGTATAGATTATATAAATCAAGGCCATAAAAACCAATGTTCTTATCAGTGGAAGAAAAATTCATATTTTTATTTTTTAACCATTCTAAGAAGTTCAATACTGAATAATTCGCCCACATCCATGTCGGGAAACGTGCAAAAGGTTTCGTTTGCAATAAGGGGTCACTCTCTATTCCTTGAATAAAGTTATTTATATGAGCAGCATCAGGCCAGTCTGCCTCTACAGCGATGACATTAAATCCCTTTTTTTCGATAAGTTCCTTTGTAATCCGTGCCCTCATTTCATAAAACTCCGCAGTTCCATGACTTGATTCTCCCAACAACACTATATGGGAATCACCAACCCTATCCATTAAATTGTTGAGATTCACATTATCAATGTTGGTGAAATGCTCGCTGGATTGGTAGATTAATTCGGGTAAGGTTAGCGAGCCTTCGTCATAAGTTTCCTTTTTCTTTTCTAATTCACTCTCATCTCCCCAGCCATATGCACCTATTAAAGGCACAAAGCGAACATCACCTAAATCTTCTTCAATATATTCGTCTTCACTAATTCTTGTTATGCGCAAAAGACTCTGCTCTCGCAAGGATGATCCTATTGGAATCATCAAGTGGCCGCCAATCTTCAATTGTTCTTTTAATGCAATAGGAATATTAGGTCCACCAGCAGATACCATTATAGCGTCAAATGGAGCTTGTTCCCTCCAGCCAAGTGTCCCGTCACCATGGAGCACATTTATATTTTCATAACCTAAATTAGTAAGACGAATACGGGCCAAATCTGCAAGGATTTTTAGTCTTTCAATTGTAAAAACCTGGTCTGCAATTTCACTTAATACGGCCGCTGCATACCCTGAACCAGTTCCCACTTCTAGGACCCGACTCTCAGAATTTAGTTCAAGTGCTGATACCATCAAAGCAACAATGTAGGGTTGAGAGATTGTTTGATTTTCTTCTATAGGTAAGGGGCTGTCATGGTATGCTAAATCAACTAAATCCTCCGAGACAAATTGTTCTCTACGAACATTATTAATCGCTTCTATGACAAGTTGGTCTTGTAATCCCCGTGCGACCAATTGGTGATTAATCATTTGTTTTCTTAAGTGTTCAAATCCAACCATTTTTTTTACCTCTCTTCCAATATCAGATATTTTTTTAATCTATTGATTAAATGAGCTTTTTTAAACCACGAAAACATGGCGAATACTCTGATTGAAGTCACCAATAGTTGTTTTTTGTAGGTTGAATGATAGTGGTGCCCAACTCTCGTTATAAACAGGAGTCTTTTTACCGCTTATAGTTTTCTATAGAGTTAATTGATAAAATCTATTTATGAAAATCAAAATAATGTTTCTGTTTCTAGTAACTTACCTAATACCAGCAAAGGGAGAGTTTCTTATTCGCCCATACGTTTCCCAAAGCACTCTCGAATTGGTTATGCGTAATGCAGGCGCAACCACAGGAGAAGCTAACCTAAAACCGAGTGTTTCAACGGTTAATGGAATTGTCTTAGGTGTTGGAGGTTTCTCCGTTTCTTATGGTCTGAATATGCCTCAATCGGATGAAGATATACAAAGTAAAGGGAAGTCGACATATTCAGATTTCCAAATACAGCTCTACCATGGACTCTTTGGTCTTGATCTCTATGATCAAGAGTATAAGGGATTCTATCACTCCACTATTCAAACTAGCGAAGGGGGAGACCAATTCAAGTTACCAGATATGACCATGAGCAAAGTGGGAGGAAATCTTTATTATGTCTTCTCTCCTCAGGACTATTCAATTAACGCAAACTACAGTCAAACGGAGAGACAAACTAAGTCGGGTTATTCGTTTATTGTCATGGCAACGGTTAATGAAATTGAATTTGCTAATGGTGGAGAGCCCGTACTTTTTGATGGGCTCAGAGAAAGGTTTGGTGAAAATTCAGAACTTAGTGGGGCCACGATGAAAACATATGGTGGTTCTGTAGGGATAGGTGTCACCAAAGTTCTTTCTTCTTGGTATTACTCAGCACAACTTTTGGCAGGACTCGCGAAACAAGATTTTACCGCAACGGGGATAGCTAATACAAGTACCCAAAGCTTAACAGCAAACCTGCTTAATATGCGGGTCTCTTTTGGATATAATGGAAAAACTTTCTTTGCTGGTATCCTAGGAATAGTTGATAAAGTAACTACTAAAGTAAGTAATTTTGAAATCGAACCCACAAGCACAAAAATTGAGGGATTTATCGGCGCTCGATTTTAAAACTCTTAACTCTCAAGTTCAGGTCAATCAATATGAAATCAGATGTTGTCTATTGTTACAACAAAAGCAGGAAGCAGCAGTCTTTAATTTTTCTTAATATGGCACTACTTTGTCTAGTCTATATTGCAAGTATTTACGGGTACGAATACTGGTCAGGTAAGAATGTTCCTGAGAACTTTCGTAGTATCTGTATCATCGCTTTCTCAGTTTCTAGTATTATCTTATTCTATGTGACCTGGTGGCTCAGGGCCCAATCCTGCTAATTACGAGGCGATAATAACAACGGAAAAATTTATTATAAATTATCCCGGATCATCTCAGTGGTCTTTTGATATCAAGGTTCAAGACATAAAAAGATTTGAACATCGAAACACTCTCTCTCATGCAGGAAGCGGAATTGCAAAGAGTGGAGTGCTACTCAATGATGGTAGTTTTCATGAAATTTGTATGAACTATGGCAACAACATCAATAAGATGTATAAGGCGATCAAGTCCATAAACTCTAATGTCGTTTTTCCAAAGAGATTGAATAAAAAAGTCTCTGGGCCGATTGAAAAAGATTATGATAATTAAATGTATATAGAAAACTCCACCAAAATTGGCTTATCCATTTATAACTTTCTAAGGCCATTACCTTTTCAGTATTTCAGCTATATTCAATAGCTTTTAGCAGACCGGTGATGTTATCCTCTTGAGTAAATAATTATAATAAATAAAAAGGTCGAATTCATATGAATAGCGTTGTCATTAATGGGGACTCCCTTACTGCTGATCAATTTATTGGATCTTTCTTTCAAAAACCACTTTTTAATCTTAATTTTAAAAGTCATTTTGGAACCTTGTATACCGCCGTTATTCGACCCGAACAGCTAAGCATAAATTTACTCTGGAAAGAGAATTCTATCTTCCAGACATTTGATAATTTTAAAGAATCAGTAACTCACATTAATATTAAGGATGCAGAATTATGAGTGTGGATAAAATGAAACTAGGAAACTATATCAATGGTAAATGGAAAGAAGAGTTTACCAATGACTCTTTAGTTGTCACCAATAAATACACTCAAGAAACGATTGCTAAATTACCAATGGCAAGTGAATTAGATATTGAAGAGTCCATAGAATCATCAGTTAAAGGGTTTCACGAAATTAGAAGCTGGTCAGCTGGAAAACGCTCAGAGTATCTGGCGAAGCTTTTAGCCGCTTTAAAAAACCGAAAAGAAGAAACAGTCAACATTATAATCCAAGAAGCAGGTAAGCCGAAATCATACGCGGAAGCCGAATTCAATAGATGCTTGGCCACAATTGAAAATGCTGTCTCGGAAGCAAAAAGGTTTTCAGGAGAAATTGTTCCCATTGATTTTGATGCAGGTGCTGGAAAAACGGCCTTTACAAAAAGGTTTCCCATCGGTCCGATCCTTTGTATCACACCCTTTAATTTTCCTCTTAACCTTGTTCTTCACAAAGTTGCTCCTGCACTTGCCGTGGGCTGTTCTGTTATCGTTAAACCAGCTCCTCAAGCGCCTTTAAGTGCGCTTCTCTTGGCCAGTCTTTTGGATGAGGTTGGTTATCCTGCAGGTGTGGCCAATTTCCTTAACTGTAATATACCGATGGCAGAATTGATGGTGAAAGACGAGCGGCTTGCTATGGTCTCATTCACTGGAAGCGAGAAAATAGGTTGGTATATTAAAAGTATTTGTGGAATGAAGAAGATAGCTTTAGAGCTAGGTGGTAATGCTGCTGTTATCATTGATGAAGGTACAGACTTAAAGACCATTGCAAAAACTGTCGCCAATGGTGCCTTTCTTTATTCTGGTCAGATTTGTATCTCTACTCAAAGGATTTTCGTTATTGATACAATTTTTGAAGAATTTAAAAATCTCTTAGTTGAAGAAGTTAAAAAACTTCACATTGGAGACCCGAATGATAGCAAAACAACTGTGGGTCCTCTGATTGAAAAAATTCATGTGGAACGTATTCAAGAATGGGTCAAAGAAGCTCAGGGGCAAGGTGCCAAGGTCCTAATCGGTGGAGAGATTGAGGATGCCGAACATAATATCTTCCAACCAACTTTGATGACAGATACAAAATCACCTATGAAAGTTATGGATGAAGAGGCTTTTGGACCGGTTGTTGTTATTGAAAGAA
>JAFMBV010000003.1 GCA_017858255.1 Bacteriovoracaceae bacterium | reverse complement strand
ATCTAAGAACTCCCTTACCTTTTCTGGTTTTTCGGCCATTCTTTCTTCTAGAACAAAGTCAGCATGCGTCTTATAACCAAGTAGATTTGCTCTATTGTGACGAAGCAAGGCCATCTTTTTAACAACCTCTTGATTATCAAAATCATTTCCTTTAAAAGCCTTAGAGCTAAATGCTTTGTGAAGTTTTTCTCTCAACTCACGATTTTCAGCGTAAGTCATAAAAGGAACATAACTAGGGTAATCAAGGGTAACGGCATATTTTCCTTCTTCCCCTTTTTCTTTGGCAAGTGATTGAGCCGCCTCTTTGGCAGAGTCCGGAAGACCTACTAAATCCTCAACATTATCTAACAACATAAGGAAGTCATTAGTCTCTTGAAGAACATTATCGCCAAATGTCAGAGAAAGATTACTAAGATCTTGGTCTATTTCTCTAAGCTTAATTTTTTCTTCCTCATTTAAGAGGGCGCCATTTCTAACAAAGCCTTTATATTGCTTTTCCAAAAGACGCATTTCTTCGATATTTAAATTTAGTGAATCCTTATAATCATAAACAGCTTTAACTTTTCCAAATAGAACTTCATCAAGTTGTATATCATTTGAGTATTCAGTAATAATTGGTGAAAACTCTTTTGCTATATTTTGAAGTTCATCGTTCGACTCTGCCGAGTGTAAATTAAAAAATACAGAGGCAACTTTACCGACCAGCTCTCCAGCATATTCCATCCTTTCACAAACATTAGTGAAAGTTGGTTTTTCAGAATTACTTTTGATTACTTCAATATCAGCCCTACCGCGCTTGATGGCCTCTTGGAGAGCAGGTAGAAAATGTTCTGCTTTAATCAGGTCGAAAGGGACAGTTTCAAAAGCTGTTTCATATTTATAAATTAGTGGGTTCATTAATTGACCTCCAAAGTTTCGTGGTGCTTTTTATAAAGTTTAATTAGCGGAAATAAGCATAAAATCCATGCCATTAAACATACCCCTAACAATGAATTAATCAAACTTCCGGGTATTTTTATCAAAATGATAGAAATAATCCCTTTTGCAAGGCGATATGTAATCATATCAGCAACATACTTAGCCCCGTACTTCTGAATATCATTTAAAGCGTAATAAAGAAGCTCTTTTGCGGCACCGAATAAGGAATAGTCTAACCCCTTAAAAATAATAAATGTTACGGCCATGGGCATCATACCATCGCCAAAAAGCAGCCCTCCAAAAAAGAAAGTCAGGCCATAAACCACGGGTATACCAAGGTGGGTTATGAATTGCGGAACGAATTTTAACAAAAAGGGCAAGAGAATAACTTGTGCCACCAGAGAGAAACTATTTATTGCCGCATAAATTCTCCCTAAATATTCTGTTTTAGAAACTGAGTCAGTGAAAGTATCATTCAAGTAAATATTGAATTGGTAGTTTCCGATATTAATCACAAATTGACTCAGAAGAACGATTCCTGCGATTAAGAAAACAAATGCTTTAATTCCTTTTATTGATTCAAGAGGACTCTCTTCTTTGGCCTCAGTTAAGTGGGCTTGCCCCTTTGAAGTATAGAAAAAACACGGAATAGTTAGAGCTATTATGATTAATCCAATAACAAATAAACTCTCCTCCCCCCAGCCTTTAACAAGAGAAGACGTTATTAAACCTCCTAAAATCCCTCCACTACTCCCTAATGCACCAAGTGGACCATAGACAACTTTTGCCACTTTCTCTGTGATGGATGAATTTAGATGAGCAAGGACAGAGTGAACCATCAAGACAATATAAATCTCTTTTAAGACATACAATGGATAGGCCCAATACATATGTAAATTTTTAAAGAGCAGGAAAAAAGAAGAAAAAAAGATAATTGTTATGATAGTTATCAAGGCATAGAGAAGTTGAGGCCTAATCTTTTTCTGAAACTTATTTAGAAGTGTTACTGAAATTGAAAGGCCTATGGTTGAAAAAATCCAAGCATAAGGGGAGGCCTTAACTCCAAGCGAGGTTAACAAAAGACTCGTCGTTGTTGACCTCATTAATGGATAGGAGAAGAAAAGAAGAAATAGAGTAAGGCCTAGGCGAACCAAGTCTAATCTCTCTTGCTTATCTAAGCCCTCATAAACCGAGTTAATTGCTCGGACTTTGCCAAATAGTGACACTACCGTTCCTTATTTTCCGGGACGTTTTTTCGCCTAGTTTTGTTTATAATGGAATTATAAAGAACCTTAAAGGTCTTTATTCAACTCCAATTAAAATAACGGAGCTTATATCAATATGGACCAAGATTCAGTAACAGTAGTCATACCAGTATACAACGAAGAGGAATGTATCCAAAAAGTTGTGACTGATTGGAGTGGCGAAATTACCAAACACAATATTAGGTACCAGATACTTGTTATAAATGATGGAAGTACCGACCAGACCGGCAAAATATTAGATGAACTTCAAAGTACCAAAAATGAACTTTTAGTCATTCACCAGAAAAATCAAGGCCATGGTGCCGCCGTAAAAAATGGTTATATTCAAGCGATCAATCAAAATTGTAATTATATTTTTCAAACAGATAGTGATGATCAATTTACACCAAAGGACTTCCTAGCGCTTTGGGATATGAGAAAGAGTTCTCCCGCTGTATTCGGACACAGGAAAAACCGATTTGATCCAACCCATAGAAAGGTTATTTCTTTTTTTCTTCGAAAGTTTATAGCGAGCCTTTTTAACGTCAATATTCCTGATGCTAATATCCCTTATAGACTTTTTGAAAAGAGTTTCCTTAGTCACCTTCTAGCAACACTTACGCCAGGACTTTTCGCCCCCAACGTTTTTCTATCAATCCTCTCATTTAAAAGCTTAGGGAATTGTGCAGTTTTGCCTGTAAGCCATTTTGAAAGAAAGGGAACTGAGGCGAAGCTCATTAGGTGGGGATTAATTAAGGCCTGCTTTAAGTCCTTTAAGGATGTTGTGACATTTTCCTATCAGATAAATAAAAAGCTTTCTTACATAAGAGATAGCCAAAAGGTAATAGAGCTTCATAGGAGTGTTAAAACTCAGGATAGCAAACCGCTTGCAGCTTAAAATGACCCATTACTAGGGGAGAGATGGATCATTCAAAACGTTGGACAACAACGGAATACCTATTCGTTTTTTTAATAATATCTATTGGTTTTTTCTTAAGATACTACCACGTTGATATTCGCCCAGTTCACCATGATGAATCTCTACATGGTATGTATTCTCTTTATTATTTAGAAAACCCAATCGTAAATTTTTATAAGTACGACCCTCTCCTACATGGGCCTATGCTATACCATACACTGCCATGGTTTTTTTGGGCGCTTGGTGTTACTAAGTTTGCCTTAAGACTTCCTGCTGTTTTAATTGGCACAATTCTTCTTTTATTCCCGCTGTTTTTGAAAAACCACCTCTCCAAAGGGATGGTTTTCATACTACTAATTTTAATGGCAATTAGCCCTACCCTCACTTATTGGTCACGTTTTATAAGACACGATAGTTTTGTCTTATTCGGACTATTTGTTATGATCGGTGGCTGCTTCTCTCCGATCAAACCCCTAAAGGCAATACTCATAGGTCTTGGCCTTGCCATTCAATTCTCTGCTAAAGAGAATAGCTTTATTCACTTATCTTTTATCTTAGTCTTTCTTATTTATGAGTATCTCTTTTGCATGGTTTTACAGTTAACTCATCAGACCTTTATCTCACAAATTTTTCGTTACCTTAAAGACCATCCTCTATCTTCACTGGCAGGGCTTAGTATTTTTATCGCCACCTACCTGCACTACTATACGGCCGGGTTTATTTACTGGGAGGGAGCAATAGATGGGCTTTACAGAAAATCACTTGTCTATTGGTTTCAACAACATCATCAAGAAAGAATTCCCGGTCCCTTTTCCTTTCCATTTCTAATAAATACCTTTTTTGAGGCATGGTGGATCCCTGCCCTCTTACTTCACTTATGGGTTTTTTATAAAAGACAGACCTGGACGATCATTCTTTTCTTTTTGTTATCTATTGTTGTTAGTTTTCTAACTCATATTTTTTCGAATGATCCTTTACTCAAAGAAATCTCAACCAATATTTTAAAGTGTAAAATACCTTTAGATTTTTATTTATTCTTTCCCCTTATTGCTCACGCAATTATCTCAACGAGCATCTATATTTTTGAAAACCGTAGGGCCAAAGCCATTACGGCCTTCCTCTTTTTCAGTAGTCTATTCACCTACTCCTACCTTGGTGAAAAAGTACCATGGCTAGCTCTGTATCCATTAATAGCAGGTTTAGTTTTCTTTTCCTTCGACTTCGACAGAACCTTTCACTGGCCAATTATCCCTATAGTGATTTTGCTCTTGGCCCATGCAGGATACACAAACTATTGGGCGAATTTTCATGCATCTGGAGCTCCGGAAAACCTACTCACCCAAGTCCATACTACTGAGGAATTTGAGAGTTCAATGGTAGAGATTAGAAGTCAGATGGAATCATATGAACAAGGTATTGGTCCCTACCTTCTTGTAAAAAAAGGAGAAACATGGCCAACAACCTGGTATTTACATGGACGCAGTGAATATCACTTTCATGACAATCAAAGACCATTAGATAGTTATAACTACATCATAGGTCAGCCTAATGATGCTGAACTGAATGTGAAGTTACGTGAAACTTATAACAAAGAAATTATTCCACTAAGGTCTTGGTGGTTACCGCAATATAAGGAGATGAACATAAAAAATTTATGGAATTATTTCCTAACGAAAAAAGTATGGAACCGTACCGGAAGCCAAAACACAGGTCTTTGGATTAAAAAATCCTCATTTTCTAATTAGTCGTCAAAAAGTAATCAAACGTTTCTTTAGATTTACTTTTGGTACTATCAAGACCACTAGGAATTCCAATCGTATTAGATTTACTATTTAGATTATTTACAACCTGACCTAAGTTTACTTTTTTTCCACTATAAACCTGTAGCGTAGTTACTAAACCAGAATTTTCACTATCAATAGAGACACTAACGAGATAGCCACCATTAATAATAGATTTACAGGTAAGAGACACTTGCTCTTCATTAACTCTAATTGATCCACTAAAGCCTAAACCCAATACAATATTTGAAGTTCTTACTCCACTCAAGGAACTATTTGTTTGCGTAACGGAGTTCCTGCTACCTAACCTTGTTCGATTAATTTGGGATTTACCTTGAGAAACTCTTTCTATTTTAAGCCGACAGTTCGCCGTAATTGGCTGGGTGTTACTGCTTCCAAGCGTAGGTGTATCAGTATAAGTTTTTAAAATTCTAAATTTCTTCCTAATCCACTTCTCTACGAGTTCCTTTCGAGAAGCGCTTATTTCTAATTCTATGCAGTTAAGGCTATCCCTTTTATAAACCTTATCTTTGGGAGCAAGTATAACTTTAACGTGAGAACTTACTCGTGAAAGAGAGGTACCTCTAGAAAAGCAGTAACCTTCGAGGGCCATAGTACTTGAAGTAAAGAGAACTAAAAACGGGAAATAGATTGAAAAAAGAAAGGGTTTCATTTTAATAATTAAGGAGAATGTTCTTTATCTGATAGATGAGAATCACCTTCTTGTGACTCCATAAAATCCTGGGCTGATTTGAATTGGCACAAATCTAAACTAGTTTTAAAGTTAAAGCTTTCAGGAATCACTCCCTTATCCTTTAGACTTTCACAGGTACAAGCTAGGTCTTTCATAAAATCGAAGAACTTACTTGAAGTCTGAGGACTCATAAGATGCTCCATCTGGCAGGCATCATTTTCGGCAATAGCTTCATCTACACCAACAAAATCTCTTAAAAAATAAAAGAGAAGGGTTCTAGAAGAGAGAATTCTATGAACTTCCTCATGACCATCCTCTGTGAGCAATAGAAACTTGGAATCTTCTTCCTCAATTACGAGATTTCGCTTCTTTAGATTATTTACGGCCGTTGAGACAGAACCTTTGGTTAAGCCTAGGTCCTTAGCAATATCGGTAACCCTGGCATACCCCTTACCTTCCTTAAGTTTGTGGATTGTAAGCAGGTAATGAACCATCGAGTGAGACAGCTCAGAGTCTGGAATATGGCTTGATTCGGATTTTTTCATCGATGTGTTTCTACCAAGTGGTCGTGCATTTGGTCAATCGACAATTATTTATTGCGCTATAGGTAATTTTAAAACAACCCCAAATAACGCTAAGTGACTGTATTTACATAAATATTGCTCAGGATTCCTTTGCCCTCTAGGCCCCCGAGCTAGAGGGGTGTTAAAATATAGGAATAGGTAATTTATGAAAATAACTCAGCTTTTGATTATATTCTTTCTGACTTTTGGAAGCTTGGGCCAAGCTCAGGCCCAGCTGGCCGGTCAAAAGGTTAAGCCTGGCGATATTCCAGACAAAGCGTCTGGTGAATATGACTTAACCGATCAGAATCGGTTTGAAAGTCAGGTCTTTATTCACGAAGGCCTTTCCCAGAGAAAACTAGATGAAGAATGTTCTAAACTAAAAGACCCTAGAGCATGCGATGGTCGTGGAAAAACGTCCTTTCTAGGTGTGGACTCAACCATCGTTCAAATGGTCGCTAAAGCTTACTCCATTATTGGTGGCATGATGGGTATGCAAGGGGACGCTTTCGACTTTAAAACCAAATCAGGGGGCGCAGCTGAAGGCTCAACCGAAGGCGCGACAGAAACCGCTACAGAAGGTGCTGAAGAAGATGGTACTAAGAAAAACTACTGCACACTCATCCCAGCAGCTGGTGAAGCGGTTGCCATGTTTGCTCAGCAAATGGCACAAAATAGTTTAAAGTCTCAGCCTGTCACTCAGGAGACACCTCAAAAAGAAATGCTCTACAGAGCAGCAAGAAGTCACGACGCCCGAGCAAAGTCCGCCAAAATCCAAGGAAGCGTATGGGGAGCAACTACCGCTTGCTATGGAGCCTACATGGCCGCAGGCGGAATTGTGATTGATTGGAAAGTCATTGCCCAAACAGCTGCAGCTGGATTTTTGACTGCATTTTGGTTTAATGAAGCTTCTCAACAAGAAAAGTATTCAAAAGAGATTAATGAAATTGCTGAATCATTACCAGGAAGGGGTGATTGTAATCCTCACACTCAATTAAACTGTTACTGTACTCAGCCCGAAACCATGTACGACCCAACCCACTGTGTGCCTGAACTTCATAAAAAGGCCATCGCGAATGATAGTTTTCGAGTTCCTTGCGTTGATAAAGATCTAAAACCAGATGCTCAGTGTGATTGTATTTCAAGAGAGGCTTGTTTTGATAACGAGTTTTTCTCTGACATCACAGCACCAGGATTTGTTCAATTTGCAAAATCTTCCGCAGGAAAGGATTTTAGAAATCTTACCAGGGGTCAATTAACAAATGGAAAGCTTTCTGCTGCCGGTAATTCTAATGCTGCTAGTGCAAAAAAGTTATTAGGTGACCTTGCTTCAAAGGCCAGTGATAGCAAACCTCTAGACCGCCAGGGTATGGCCATCGCTGACGAGTTTAAAAAGTATGGCATCCCAAAACCTTTAGCAATGCTTTTGGCCTCACAACCAACAACAAAAACCGGACAACAGAAGGTCTCTGGACTAAGTGCTGATCTACAAGAGTCTCGTAAGAAATATAATGCTGCTAGAAGGTCTGGTGGCTCCTCTGTACTTAGTTTTAGTAGAGCGAATGGAAAAATTGGTTCTAGAAACAGTAAAAAAGGTCAAAACTTTAATTCAATGCTTAACAAGTTTAAAAAGAAAAGTCCTACCAATAGTAAGAGTGTTTTAAAATTTGCCCAAGAAGCTGAAAAGAAAGCTCCTCAAATTACGAGAAATAAAGAGCGACCTTTGTTTGAAATTATATCTCGCCGCTATCAAGTATCTGGTTGGCGCCGTTTAGAAATTCAATAAACCATTTTTTAATATAGGTTCAGGATGAACGAAAAAACAATGTCCCTCCCTTTTATCATTTACGATCCAGAGTGCCCACTATGTGTCCGCTTTAAGCAGGCTTTAGAGCATATGGACTTTGATATTTCTTTATCCTTTTACCCCCTAGATCACCCTGAATTATTTAGGGAGTTTCCGAAATTGGAGCTAGATAAAATTAACAAAGAAGTGCACCTTATTTTGGATGATGAAACTAACAATATCTTGAAAGGTCATGAAGTCATTGAATACCTCGCTAAGCGTAATAGCACTGTAAAAAAGTTTGCCTGGCTTCTTGATACAGACGTCGGAGAAAAAGCGAGTCATTTTTTTTATAAGAGCGTAAATAAACTCAGAGAGTCATTGCACAATCATTGTTCAACTTGTAGAAAATAACTATTAAATATTTTAAATGGAGTTTTTAGAGTGCAACTACCTTGGCACAAGACCCTTATAATTATTCCGACTTTCAATGAAATTGATAATATTGAAAGAATGATCACCACACTCTTTGGCCTATACCCAGAAGTAAGTCTTCTTATTATCGAAGATGGATCACCTGATGGTACGGCAGATGTAGTAAGAAAGTTTCAAGAAAAACATTCAAATCTATTTATGATTGAACGCAAAGGAAAGCTAGGACTTGGTACTGCCTACATTACGGGCTTCAAGTGGGCCCTAGAGAAAGATTACGACTTTGTCTTTGAGATGGACTGTGACTTTAGCCACGATCCCAAACAAGTTCAAGACCTTCTCACAGCAGGTCAACAAAATGATTTAGTGATAGGTTCCCGTTATATTGATGGAATCAGAATTATAAATTGGCCTTTTAAAAGGCTACTTCTCTCCTACTTGGCCTCAATCTATACTCGTTTTGTAACAGGAATTCCTGTATTCGATACTACTGGCGGTTTTAAGTGCTTCAGTAGAAAAGCTCTAGAAACCCTCAATCTCGACCATATAATTTCTAAAGGTTATATATTCCAGCTTGAGCTTAATTATAAAGTTTGGCTCTCTGGCCTTAGAGTAAAAGAGGTCCCCATCACTTTTTATGAAAGACGAGATGGAGAATCCAAAATGGCCGGTGGAATTATTTTTGAGGCCTTGTTCGCTGTCGTTCGCTTGAAGTTTAAGGCCCTGACTGGTTCTCTACTGGCTTAGATTTTTGGCTTGCTAAAAGCATGTTGTATAAGAGAGCTCCAATATTTAACCTCTCAGAAGAAATCTTTTTACTGACAAATGGATTGTAGTGAAAGGTTGCAATATCCCAAGTACTCGGTTGCTCCATTTCTTTGATCATGTAGAGAAAAATACTCTTAGCGTATGGTCGCTTTGTTTCATCAAGGTTTGCCACCTGCATGATAGCATCCTCATATACTGGAAAGGCTAAATCCAATTCGTTCGAATCGATGAGATTATTTTTATTCTTATCATACCTAAGAAAAGTCGATTCAATATTAAGCATTGCCCCTATAAGTAGCACCAAATCTTTACGAGTCTCAGGTCTATTCTGATCTTGTGACTCTCTCGCAAAACCCTCTACAGCTGTTAAGAAGCGAAAACGTTCTTCCTCTGGTACGGACTCTATATAAGCATTAAGTTTTGGAAGTTTATTTTTTAGATCAAGTTCATTTAAAGTAATATTAAAGAAATGAGAACGATAACAAGGCAACGAAAAGCCTTCGACATCACCATACACAATCCAATCACACTTTTCTTTAAGACTTTTTACTAATCTATCCGCAACAGTCATTGAAAATAAAGCGAGAGTTCCATACTCAGCTGCTTCACTTGGGTCTATGCTTAAATTACCATCTGACTGACCTTGAAAGAGATCAGAAAGCAATAAAGCATTCCGAGCAAAGTTTTCGGGATAGACACTCCAAAGACCATAGTCTTCCAACACAGGTCTAAAGAGGAAAAGAACCTCATTCAACTCCTTGATATTTAAAGCATAGAAATCTTTTTCAAAAACTTTATGACCATAGGACTTAGCGATAATTGTAGAGAAATATTTAATGGCATATAACTCAAGCAAACCCACTTTTGTTCTTTTATAAGTATTACCTAAATACTGAGTTCCATCTTTGTTCCTATAAATTCTAAATTTTCTTACAAGGTCGTTAAATTCATTTTTATATAATAAAATTTCCTCTTGAGAAAAGGCCCTATAACCTTTGTGATGGCGGTAACTTAAGTGTTGAATCGGGTCAGGTGAATTGAGTTGTTTTTCATAAGCATCAAATGCGATATCAAAGTAATAATAACGACCCAAAAATCCTTCAGCCATTTCGAGCATTTCACTTATATCTGCGACGGAAATAGAATTTGCGTACCCGCCAAAAACCTTCTCTTTCAGGTCTTCCACCGTGGAGCGATAATTAATAATTGCAGGCTTATTTAAAGTAGTAGAAATAATCCTTAGAAGATCCTCAACAGTAGTAACATGAAGATACTTTTGAGATGTAATCAAAAGCCGTAATTCCTTTATAGCTCCATAGAGCAGGTTGGCCTTGCCTTGATTCGAGTGAGTTTCATCTGAAGAGTAGATTAAATCAAAAGTTATACTCGCTAAATCATTCGACTTACTTAAAATATTAAGTAGCTCTAGCTTGTTAAATGTGGCCTTAGGACCACCGACTAAAACGACCTTTAGAAGTGTTAAGCTTTCTAAGAAACTTTCATTAATTGGAAACGACTCAAATTTACTCGCTAAAAACTTAGCAAAGGAGAAAATTTCCATTTTCTCTGGAAAATAGGTGTTTTGATTTAGCGAAGTCGTTAAATATGTTTGAAATTCGTCGAAGTTCTTTATGAACTGTTCTTTCTTCCAACCCCAGTTATTTTTATTCCAGCTTTTATTGTCCGATATGCTCTCGCTATATTTTTCGTAAAATATTAAGCCTTCAAGCATGGACAATGTTAGATGGGAAATATTCCTAATCTCTTGATAGCTATAAGGACCGGTCTCGGTTCGAGAGCCAAGCAAATGTTTTTTCACCTTATGAGAGACTTGAACAAAAAGTTCTTTGTCTTCAACAAAGAATGATTCAATTAGGCTTTCTATCTCACCTTCTTTGAAAATAATCTCCTCTCTTCGATGAGAAAAGACCTGCTCAGTAAGAACTTCAATATTTCTCTTAAAGAGAGAATATAATTTCTCATTAGAACCTTGATTTTTCTGAGAGGCATAAAGTAGAGAAAATGCGACACTCCCAAGCTCTGGTAAACGATCAAGCAATACAAAGAGTTGACTTCGATTTAAGACTTCACGCTCTCCTCCAAGAAATAGTTTTTTCATCGCCATTAGACCATTTAAACTATTTTCCGAAAGTCTAAAACTTTCGAATTGACTAGAGATTCTCTTGAAGAAGTCCTCTAAATTAATAGAAGAGTCACTACCTCTACCGTATGTTGAAATTATTGATTTTACTTTAGTAGCAAATTCTCTTAAGTCACTTTCGACTAAAATCTGGGCACTTCCCAAATCCAATTTATCTTCCTCAAAATATCTTAAGGTAGTCATTATTTTGGCGAGTTTTAGGTTAGCGACACGAAGCAGATCAAAGAGAGGCTTAATATTTTGGGTTGATATTGCATTTTGATTATCACGAAGAAAAAGACTATTAATATCGAATATAATTCCTAAGCTATCGAGAATAATCTGAGCATGGCCTTTAAAAAATCTTCGAACAAACCCACCTAACTCCAAACCACTTACAGATTCCATGTCTTCGCTTTTTACATATTTGGTGAAGTTTAAAAGGTTCTCTTCAAGGCAGTCTATTTGACCTTGGACATTTTCTTCAATTATTTTCGTTAGTTTTTCTACGTCAATTACACAGGAGTTAGAGAGGTTGTCAGATCTGTATGTACCTACGTCAGCGACAGGTTCGTCGCCAAAGTAACCACAACCGGCCATTAGAAGGCAGATTGCAATAGATAGTACATTTCTTAATAATTTCATATACTTATTAACTCCTCAACTTACTCATACTAGGTAAATAATGAACGTATTTGAAGAGAAAATAGACAATCATGGCAATTTTACACAAAGCGTCAGTTTTTAAGGCATTTTATCTTTAACATAGGCAAAATGGGGATATGAGAGCCCACCAAAAAACGACGATATTTCTTATTGCTTCTATAATATGTACGGTCTCATGGGCCCAAGGAAGTAATAATTTATTGAATGAAAACCTTTACGACTCTAGTAGATCGGCCACTAGAGTAGGGTATGAAAAATTTGTTAGACTTAATCAACCGCAAAATAAAACAAGAAACTCTGACTGGATCGACTTTTCCCATACCTACTCACTAAGAAAGAACTCAATTGAAGGCTCTTTTAATGGTGACTTAAGATTCTATCTTAATAATAACGACATTAGCCCATCTCTCTCTGAAGCCTATTTAAGATATAAGGGTGAGAATGGTTCAACCTATACTCTTGGTCGTCAAAAACTAGACTGGCATCCGAATGAAAGTTTTTGGCAGCTCGATCACTTTCAAAACACACGTGGCTTTCGTTTAATGGATATGAAGAATGAAGGCCTATCCGGCTTCCATTATCAAACGAAGGATAATAATCTTAAAACTGAGGTTTTCCTTAGCTATTTTTACATTCCAAGCCTAAATCCTTCTGTAAAAGTAGAAGATGGCCAAGTCGTCAGTAATACTGACTGGTACAAGAGACCACCAGAAAGAACCATTATTGCTAACCAAGAGGTCGATATATTCTATGATTTAGAAGTGCCCGAGTATCGCGATGTTATCGTTCAAAAATCTCTTGGGTTAAGAATGAGCTTAGACTGGGGAGAACAAGCCAACCAAGGCCAAGTCAGTGCATTTTCTATCTATAAGCCAGAGAGAAGATTAAGAATAAATGCAGAAGCTTATTATGAACCAGCACTTGATAGCGTGGTCGTAAATGCCAATCCAGTAGTTAATCATCATGTTATGTTTGGTGGTGAGCTAAGACAAAAATATAAGAATATGGAATTTGTTGCTGGAGCTATCACAATAGACCCAAATGCCAAACTAGGCTCAGACTTTGATAGCTTTTCTCTCGAAATTAAAAATAATCGGACACTCCAAAGTGACTTTTTCAAAGTGGAGCCAAAATATAACAGAGAAACTTATGCCCATTCTTCAATTAATATTAAGAATAATTTCTCTATCATTTCTCTAAACTACTTACGATATTTCAGTGAACATGAAAAAGGTAGCGATGACTTTTATAGTGAAACTGTGAAATGGCAAAATGCACTAGGCATGGGTGGATCATATGAGTTTTATGATTGGCTTCAAGGTACTATGAATATTCGCTATGACTTTGAACGAAAAGATAATCTCTTAAATGCTCAATTAATATTCCAACCCTGGAGACAAAGTAGCATCACTCTTGGGAGCGAACTTATAAGGTCTCCACAAACTAATTCCTATTGGAGTGCTTACAGAGCTAATGATACCTTTTATCTGAATGTAGGTTATATTTTTTAGTTCTTTCTTAGAAAAACATTATAGCTATTAAATTCAATTGACCTGTCTCCATGGGACTCTATAGTCCATTTTTTTTGGTCAATCTCCTCTTGAGAGAAAGAATCAACATCATCAAGGTTACTTGAGGTCGAGAGTCTTAAAATGACCTGGGTACCGCTTAGTAGGGTTCTCCAACACTGCTCTAATATCTTCGCCTTACCTTGAGCGAGGTTCGCAATGTAAACAACATCACTGTTTTCAAAATTATAATTCTCACCACCGCAATTAATATAATTTCCGAATAGGCCTTGCTTCTCTAAAATTAACTTCCCTAGAGTTATCGCCTCATCGTCGATATCAATCACTTCAAAATTATCGAACTTATCTAACTGAGAGGCTTTAATGATGGTTGTTGGTACGCTACCACCACCAACGAGAGTAAAGTTTTTTACTTTTGGAATCCTATCAAGGTCGTCATTTCGCTGAAGGCACTCGGTTATAAATTGAAAAGAATTTATCTCGGTTTCATCTTCAATAATTTTGCGGGCTATCTCTTTTTCGATTTGAGATATCTTTAAGCTATGGGACATATAATAAATTAACTTTTCTGATTAATCGTTATCTAAGAAAGATTTTGGGCATATCCCCTAATCACGTCTTGGTTTCTAAAGTAACTTAACTGTGATTTTTTATATCTTGGGCGACCAAATTTACCAGTTGGAGCCAATACAGATAAGCCCCGTTTTTGAATTGGCCCCTTACCGGCCATCGCCTCTTTAACTGAGAGAACTACTGCCTGGTTAAGGTTTTTAGAAATGGTTTTTAAAGAATCAAACTCAGCAATAAAGTCTTCAATAGAACTTTTCTTTGCTGTAAAAGACTTACTTAGGTTCACTTCTTTATGAGTAGTTGGTAGTACCCAACTTCCCGTTTCATTTGCCAGCAAGTAAGCCGCCAATGCATCTTCATTATTATCTGGTTTTAATATTACAACTTCAGAATCGTTTAGAAGCCTCACCAGCTTTCCATAAAGATTTGGCGCGTTTCGCTGAACTGAGATGATATCCCAAGTTGTTAAGGCCATTAAGTAATTACCCTTTGCTTGATTTAAGAGTTCAATTCTTTGTTCAAATTCTTTTTGAGAGTTAATAGGACTCATCGATTGGTCCCCATAGTCTCTGTACTCCTGAATAACTCCATTTGAGTTAAGTGCAAAAGACCTTCTATGAGAGCCTGGTTCAAACATATCCATGCTCAAGGATGTGTTCTTTGTTTGAGAGACTTCCATACGATAGCTATCTCCAAAAGTATTGAAGTAACCACCAAGTAGAGTGTAACCCTCTTGCTCTTTCAAGTTCACATCCAACAGCGAGACATAATCGTATAAACCTGACTGTGAAATACCTACAATAATTAAGTTCTTCATTATTTAACTCCGAGCTAGATGAGTTTATTAGCGTGCAAAGACAAAGATGGATTTACATCGTCTTTATTTGATATCGCTATAGATGGATGAAACCCTTTCGAAAGCGATCGAAAGCTGTTGTTATGAATTTTCATTTCAAATGAATCTTCCGCCCAAACGAATTGACCACTTCCTTTTACTAGGATTTCATTATTCTCAAAGAGACCCTTTTTATTATTTATAATAGTAAGAGCGTGAGCGTTTTCAGACTTAATGATATTTTTCTTAAAAATTACCATTGATTCAGAGTTAATTTTTAATGAATAGTTGGGAGACAATGAAAAATCATTTTTGACTATTTCCAAATTGCCCTTATGTTCAAAAGAGACGCGGCCATTAATTCTTAGCCCTCTTACCTTTTGATATAATGATTCCTTACCTGAAAATATTAGGTCCGCTTCATTAGCAACATTTATCTGTGAGCCCGCTCCTGTTATAGAACATGTCACAAGACAGTTTTTTGTAATGTTAACAATCGAACTGGGATGAAGAATAAGAGTCGTCTTACTATTTGTAGCAGAGCGAATGGCACTTTCGAACTCAGCTTGACCAATGAGGCCAGAGCGCAAACCGAGAGCTCCATTAATGGAAGTAGAACGTGTTAAGCCAAATACGGTCATTGGAACTGTAAAAGTTCCCAAGGCCATACAGGATTTTGTAAAAAATAGACGTCTATCCATTGGTTCCCCCAAATAAAACTGAAATGCAACGATACGCTAATATGATACACCACTCCGTTGAAAATACAAGATTTCGGCAAGTTAGCACTCTAAAATTAAGGCCATAAATATTGAGTAAAATCAGTACGTTACTTAGCCCATAAGGCTTTCCATACAGGGCAGCGAAGAGATATCATAAGCCATGATTTTTATTACAGGTTGCAATGGTTTTGTGGGCCAAAACTTAATAAATAAACTCAGCGCTCAAGGTGAAAAGGTCATAGGAATTGATCCCATAGAGCAGCGCCATTATAACAAGGCAAATTCCTTTAAATTTCTTAAGGCATCAACACTAGATAAGGGCCTATTGCTGGAGCTATTCAAAGAACATAAACCATCAACTATCATTCACATGGGAATGGTTTCTACTCCAAAAGATGCCCTACAAAATCCTGAGTTAGCTAAAAAATCAATTCTTGAAGGTTCATTAAATTTAATGGAGCTGGCACTGGAGTTTAATGCCGAAAAGTTCATTCACTTTAGTTCAAGTCATGTTTATGGAGATATCAATAAACAATCAATATCGGAAGAAGAAACCCCTCAACCAAAAAGCTTATATGGAAAAATAAAGTGGGATACCGAACAAAGACTAAGAAAACTTTCACACTCAACTAACTTAAGAACTCACATTATAAGACCCACTTCTGTTTATGGACCAAATGATCCAGGCATGAGGGTCGTTAGCCTTTTTATTGAAAGGGCCATTAAGAATCAGCCTTTAATTATCAAAGACTCTTTAAGCCGTTTGGACTTCACATACATCGAAGACCTCTTGGAAGGAGTTCAATTACTACTCTCTACCGAGTTAGATGATGGCATCACCATCAACTTATCACGAGGAGAAGGAAGAAGCTTAATTGACCTTGCTAAGGTCATTCAAACCCATTTACCAGAAACAATTTATGAAGACCAATCCGTTGAGGATTCAAAGAAAACTGTCAAAGGTTGTCTGGATATAGGACGAGCAAAAAGATTATTAGGCTATGAACCAAAAGTAGACCTTGAGGCTGGTATTAAGAAAATACTCGAAACACAAAGCAAGCAATGGCCATAGCGATGAAGATACCTTTTTTCGGTAATGACAGAGAGTACCTTGAACATGAAACCCTATTCTCAGAAACGAGTAAGGAAGTATGGTCATCAGGACAATATTTAAATTCTCCATTAGTAGATAGATTTGAAAAAAAAATGGCCAACTATTGCCAACGGGATTTTGCCATTGCCCTAAACTCATGTACCGATGCACTGATCTTTGCTTTAAAATGTTTAAACCTTCCCCCGAGAAGCAAAGTCATTGTTCCCAACTTTTCCTTTGTAGCTTCTGCTACCGCCATTTTGCACAATGAGTTGACACCTGTCTTTTGTGATATTGACCCCAATAGTTTTATGCTTACTCGCTCAGAATTAGAAAAAGTTTATGATTCAAGCTGCAAGGCCATAATTATGGTCTCACTGTATGGAGCTTTACCAAATATTGCTGATATTGATTCTTTTGCTAACGAGAGGAATCTTCATATTATCGAGGATGCAGCACAATCCCTAGGTGCTAACCTAAATTCGGTAAAAGCTGGAAGCATTGGGAGTTTTAGCACAATCAGTTTTGACCCCACCAAAACCCTTCATGGGACAGGTACTGGCGGTCTTCTTCTTACTAATAATGAAAAATTCTATGAAATGGCCAAACAACTTCGTCTTCACGGAAAAAGTAAGAACGAGGGTTTTAATGTACTTGGGAGAAAGTCTCTCATGCCATCCCATGATGCCCTCTTGCTCGAAAAGAAACTGGATCTACTTGAGGGTTGGGTAAATCGTAGAAACCTCATTGCCCAACATTATGACAACGCCCTTAAGGATTCAAATGCCTTACGTCCGGCATTTAGACATCAGTTCGGGCAACATGCATTCCATAAATACGTTCTAAGTTGCAACACTAAGGAAACTAGAGATTTGCTTCAAAACTTTCTAACAAAAAAGGGAATCACCACTCGTGTTCATTACTCAAAACCAATTAATAAGGAACCCATTTTCGAAAACCTTGAGGCAAATACACCAAATGTTGAAATAATTTGCGAACGAATTCTAAGCCTTCCTATTTTTCATGAGCTAAGAGATGAGGAAGTCGACTACATATGCAAGGCCCTTATCGAGTTTCAAACATTATAAAGAATATTTTTTATAAAATGACTTTGCTCTGAGCTAAAGTCTTCACAAGGTAAATCTAAATTAGAGCATTCAGCTTTTAATCTTTTGAGCTCTTGAAATACATCACAATCACTATAACTTTCAAATAACTTATGAAACCAATGATGGTCTGAGATTAAGGCCAACTTTTCTTTATTATCTTTATAATTATGACCATGAATGGCGCCTAAGCGAGCCCCCAAAACGACCCAATCACCGAAAGGCTCATCTAGGCCAATACTTGTCCAAACTTTTAGACGGCCATAAGTATTGGGCTCAACCTCAGTACCTGCATACGTATTAGTGGCAGAAGCCAATTTAGAGGCTTCTCGGAATCCAGATTTAAAGCTGATATAGGCCGATGTATTAAAACAAGTTTCAGTTACTAAAGCCGGTTGTATATGAAAGCCCTCTGTTGCGACAGAGAGAGTAAAGTCAACAACATCTAACTTTTTAAACTGACGAACATGTTCTGTATGAAAGCAATGAATTGAGCCATAGCCATAAACCAAACCATTAACCCTATTTAACGATCTGAAAACATGAACTCTTCGATCCTCTGGTCCTGAGAAGTCTTCAAGCTTCAGATCAAAACCTGGCAAGAGCCGACTATCCCCATCCATTGTATAGAAATGAGTGGTTTCTGACCGCTGAGCTGCAGTCACCCAAGCCCGAGCAATTCCGTCAACTCCATGAACCCTTTTTGCATGGGGAATTAGTGCTTGGACTGCAGCAAAGTTTTCGTCGGCCTTTGGCTCATCATAGCTCATAAAGAAAAAATCAAACATAAGTACCTCACAACCAAGTAAAACATTATTAAACTAAATTGGTCAAAATGCTCTAATTAACTTTTGTTAAAAATACCTCCATTCGTTAGAATAAACAGAATGAAAATCCTTATTCCCTACATTTGGCTATTTTTAAGCGGATTTATTGCTCTCACCTTAGAGATATTATGGGTCAAATATTTTCAAGTCCTCTTAGGGAATACTATTCAATCCTTTTCTTGGGTAACAGGTATCTTCTTATTAGGCATTAGCTTAGGCGCATATATTGGTGAAAGATTCATCAAGGGACAGAAAAGTAATTATTTAAGAATTTATCTCTTTACCGAGTTATTAATTACATTAGGAATGGCCTTATCTTTTCTATTTTTAGTAAACCCTTCAAAAAATCTTTACTCCTTTATCTCACCCAAAAGTCTTCTCACCGATGGACTCATTGCAATAATTTTCATTATGCCAATTACAACACTAATGGGAATTGGGCTTCCTATCCTCACCGAACAATTTAAGAAAACTCACACAATAGAGAAGTTATATGCTCTTAATACAATTGGTGGTGGACTAGGCGTCCTTATATTAGGTTTCTTTGGTGTAATGATTGTAGGTTATCAAAACTTAATCTTTATCGTTATTGCATTAAACCTACTACTCTCTCTTTCAATTTATTATTTTTCAGACAGACTTACTCAACATACTCAGGATCAAAACCTCCAACTTATTAATCACGAAAAGATCCCAAGTACAAAGATATTAACACTTGCCTTCTTTTGCGGATTTATCCTCCTAGGCCTAGAAGTCGTCTGGTTCAAAAGTTTAGAGCTTATTCTAAATGATAGGGCCTATATCTCCACGTTAGTTCTATTCATCGTTCTCGTAACCTTAGGTATTACATCATATCTAGCTCCAAAGCTTGAGAAGTGGAGCCCAAGTATATTTCCAATCCTTATATTATTAGGCGTTTCTTCACTTTTAGTTGGTGAGTTTATTAGTGAGGAAGCCTTTCTTATTGCTAGAGATTTTCCAAGGTTTACAATTATTAAAATAGCTTATCTTGCTCTTATCTTTTTGGTTCCACTCGCCTCCTTCAGCTTTATCTTTCCCAAACTTCTTATTTCAAAGCGCTGGAGTGGCGAAGCAGTGGCAAAGATTTTCATCAGTAATACTGTAGGTGGATTAGTTGGAACTCTCTCCGTATCCTACTTTTTCATTAATACTCTAGGTATGAAAAGCTTCTATCTAATCACAGTCTTTTTTCTTATCGGCATTATTTATTTCTTACCAAATATTAAGATGAAGAAGACATACGCATCCATCACGCTAGCTTTATTCATATTATTCAGTGTTCTGTTAAATACAAATATTTTTATTCATAAACCCCAAAACATTAAGGTCACCAAAGAATCACCCATCGGTCTTTTCAGCTTAATAGAAAATAATCGTGGTGACTTGGAAATGTATAATGGAAACTATCGAATCGTTTCACCATATAAAAACACGAATGTAGCACACGCCCAAATGGGACTAGCTTTTTTTCCCGCCCTTTTTCATAATGATCCTAAAATAATACTTTCAATGGGTACAGGTTATGGGATTAGTTTAGGGGCTTTTTTAAATCTTAATCCTGAAAAACTTTACTCTGTTGAAATACACTCTATGGTCAACCAAGTATCTCATTACTTTAAAGACAAAAATAGAGAATGGTATAACGACATCAAAGTCGTAAAGAGCATTGATGATGCACGAGGTTTCCTTGCACGCTCAAATAAAAAATATGACCTCATCAGTTCAAACATTGCCTCTCCCTACACAACCGCGGGCAGCCAGTTTTTAACTAAAGAGTATTTTACGATCGTCAGAAATCATTTGAAAAAAAAAGGTATTTACTCTCAACTCATATGGGGACCTCATCTAGTTGAAATCATCCACACTTTTAAAAGTGTCTTCCCCCATCTACTTGCCATTCCTGGCTATAGCTCTAAAGACCTCATTATTTTAGGTTCTTTAGAACCATTTGAACTTGTCAAACCATTAGATTACTTCGGAGAGAATTGGCCTCTTTATCAAGGAAAATTCACGATAGCTGAAACTATCAAAATCGGGGACGCTATACTGGAAGAAAAGTTGCTTCAAAAACCGGAGTTCCTTATCAGTGATCATTTCGCTTATCTAACTCATAACTTCACTAGAGGGCTTAACTTTTTCTGGATACATAAATGATGACTTACCCTAAGGAGAAGGCAGTTATCTATGCCTTCCTTTTTCTAACCTTATTGGTTTCGTCCATTTCTATAGACCTCTTTCCTTTTAGTCTAAACCCGTTATTTACCAAAAGAACTGATCGTTTTAGTGTTATTCAAATTTTTGATAAGAAAGGCCAAAGGCTTTCAAATCAGTACTTTGGAACTTTTCTTGACTACGGAAGCCAATTTGAAAAGTCTGGATTAGTTAAAACAAAAAGTATTAATAGTATGGGTGTTTTTATTAATGAAGAAGTTCTTATCCATCAAATAAAAGAAAAGCTTAGTTCTAATCCTGGATTAGTGGAAGTTTCACTACACCTAAAGAATTATTTAACAAAGAAATCAGGAGTTAAGCTTACGTTAGGGAAAAACATAAAAATACTGAACACTAACTTTAAAGAAAATGGTCATATTGCGCCCGACATTTATAAAACTGATAAATTTTTCCACAGTATAGAAAAAAAGGCTTTTCTTAATGATTAAGGAAAATTTCTTTTTAAACAAAAATCTCTTTTCTAGAAAAAATGGTTACTACCCTTATTTCTTATTCTTCTCTTTCTTTTTACCACTAGTAATTAAGATTCGAGTTTTAACTAACTATGACTTGGGTCAAAGGGGAGAGAACGTCTCACTTTTCATGGGTCACCTTCAAGGTATTGGCGATTCAAAAACAATTTTATTTATTTTAAGCACGAGTTTAATTTTATTATTAATAAGCCTACTTGTCCCTAACTGGCAGAGGTCAATAAGCGTCACCAGTGGATCATTATGGCTTTTAGGTGCTTCAATTCATCTTGAAAACCAAACTGGTTTTGACCACACAATTATACTTCCTACACAGCTATTTTTGACTTTTCTTATATACCTAAGCTTCTTTCGTCCTTCCTTTTACGGTTTTGAAAAACTTACCTATCCCAATTGGTTAATTGAGGTACCAGTATTTTTAATTTTCCTCCACTATTTTGGCTCTGGAGTAACGAAGCTAATCGAATCCGGCCTAAGCTGGGCAGATGGCATATCCCTTATGACCTGGGTGTACACTTGGGGCCCTAATGAAAGTATTTTTTCCAATTTAATTTTAAATAATTACCACTTGAGTAAGTTCGTCCAAATATTCATGCTTACCATCGAGTGCGCAAGCATCGTCCTTCTGTTTAAATTTAGATTTTTTAGAATTGTAATGGCTGTTTTATTAATTAGCTTTCATGTAATTAATGAGTTCATATTCAACTATGGCTTCTGGCCTAATATTCTCATTCTAATTGTCATCTTAATAATACCCCAGTTATTGAACACAAAACTGCGGCAAGCCCCTTCCCTTTAGGTTCTTAACTTTACTTAAAGCATCACAATGAAAGCCCTTTTCCTTTTTTGGACTGATCTTAAGTAAATCCAACAAGAACCATGCCTTCTTATCTAGCCATGACTTCGACAAGAATGGACTGAGAGCCTCTTTTAATAAGGACCTATCTATCGTATTGGGAGGTTTATTAAAATTGATTTTATCAAATTCATTAATTTTGAAGATTAATCCATTTTTAATTAATGGTTCTGCGTTACTATTTTTTAGACAAAAGATATTACCATAAGTACTAGTAATAACGCCAAGGTAACAATTACTAAATGCCTGCTGTAACGTGGCCATAATAACGTTAATCGCCTCCGCATTAATAGCTCCGTCTATCCACTGACTGTATACTCCGTCGTCATTAAGTCGGTTCTTAATAAGGTTTAAAGTCTCTACTGTCCATAAAAGTGAAGAAGGACTGTATTGAGGAGTAGGTACGTTATTTACTATTAAATCATATTTTTCTTCGTGGTTATTTAAATAACTAAAGCCATCATCAAAAGCGAGTGTAACATTTTCAAGTTTCTTTAGATTAAAGTTATAAGGACTAAAATAATCTTGAAGCTCCATAATGACAGGATGGATTTCAACACCGACTACTTTTTGAAAGTATTTTGAATTTCCAAATACAGTGGCTCCAGAACCAACACCAAGAACAAGGGCACTCTCTTTGTTTCTAACGATAAACTCTTGCAAGGTTCCAAGAAGTATTTCGGACTCATTAAAGCTACCATCCAGATCTAGCATGATACTTTTATATCCATCAATAATTAAGGTCTTCTTGCCGCTAAGTTCTACAATATCCACCTGTGCGCCCAAGAAGTTTTCAGATTTTAAAAGCTTTGCACTTTTAAAGTTCTTTAAAAATATCTTCCCATTTTCAAAATGGCGATATGAAAGGTGAAAAAAAGTCTCCGGGATTAGCAATATAAACATTAAACAAAACATTGAGACCAAAATGGCTCGTGTACTTTTCGCCTTAGCAAGACGATATGAATAAAGAATTAACAACGCAAAGATTAAAATAACTAAGACTTTAATATTCGAAAAAAGTGTTAAAAACATGACCACAAAACTTAGGCCTAGAACATTGCCCCAGGAGTTTATAGATAAGACCACGCCTTCAGCTTTTTCCTTTCGATAAAAAACAGGAACAAGAAATCCCATAAGTACATGAAGCGGTAGGAAGATTATAAGACTTCCTACTGCTCTGGCCGACTTTATTAAACTAATATTAGAAGTATCAAAAACACCATAAAAGTTCGGTAACAATAAAGAGACAAGTAAACACCATAAGATACCGCCACTTATTAAAACTATATATTTATTCTTTATAAACTCTCGATCAATCTGCTTATTTTTTGAAATTTGAGAGGCCAAAGCAAGCCCAAGTAAGGAGCTTATAATATAAAGGGTAAAGGTCTCAGAGAAAGGTCCTTGAACATGAGTATTTAAACGAATGAGAAAACCTTGAACAAGGCCGTTTATAAAGGAATAAACAAAGAGAGGTTCATCCCAATAAAAGGCGCATTGCCTCTCTCCCTTTTTTTCATTTGTGGCCATTATAAAAGGTAAGATTATTATGACGGAGCATATCCAAAAGAGATTTCTTATCCCAAGATTAAAAATCAAATAGAATTCTAAGAAAAATAAGAATCCAGCAGCACCTAGATGAAACCACGTGTATAAATTTTTAAAAGTTTTAGTTTCTTTATTTTTCTCCTGCTTATTGTAAGCAGGTAGAATTAACCCTAATAGAAAGCTGATTGGGGACATTATTAAAATAGCGCAAAAAAACCTTAACGTATGGCTTCGAATTTTTGTACTCAGATAAAGAGGTGCTTCTGGCCACGTTATAGCGATCAAAGAAAAAAGGGCCACAAGAATGAATAGTAATGTTTTTAAACGAATCTCTTTATTAATACTCCAAAAAGCACCGATACCCCAAAATAAGTAAGTGACTAATAATATGGCCAAGTGATTAAAAACGGTGGCGCCAAACGCAACACTAAACCAATGTTCCATAAGAATTTGAAAACTAATGGCGCTCATTCCTACGACTAAAGCATATGGAAATGAATGAATAAGGCCTTTAACGTTTTTAATCATATCTTCAACTTCCTAATGAGTATTTCTTTGAAAGAATACCCTTAAAGTCATCTAGGATATTGTCATTATTGAAACGTTCTGGCCGGACTCTACCTTCATTATTCAAAAACGATTCCCATAAATTAAATATTTTGGGATTATATTTCTTAGCTCTAACTTGTATGATCATTTGTTTGGATGACATTACACCGGTTATGCCTTTTCCTAGGTTTACTTCTTTATACCTTGGAACCCGGCATACTCGATTGATAATTTCTAATTTTTCAGTATCGAAGACATTGAAAAAACTTTTAATTTCACTATGGGCAGGAAAATTTTCTTTTAAAAAATTCTTCACCATATGGCACTGTTTAGCATGAAGCTGAGGCATATCTGGTGTTAAATAAAAGTTCTCTAAAAATTCATCTCCAATATCCCATATACGACTACTGTCATACATGGCCATGTAGTAATTCCCATTTTCAAGAAAGACCTTAGGCTTATCCCCACCTCTTAAATCACAATGATATAAACCCTTTTCGAATGGCCTTAAAAGCTCGGGACTTCTACGGTAAAGATGTCTCTCACACCATGGTCTGATGGCAAAAGTAGACTCTTCATAGAAGTAACTTTCATTGAGGTTTTCAGATAACCAAGTTGCACCTGTTTCGAGCACTGTAATCTTAGTCTTTGGTATTTGATGTTCTATACTTTTTAGATAAGGCAGGGCGACTAATCGTACTTCATCATCTGCTGGTTCATCATCACAGTCATCTGTAGCAGCGGATCCTCTATAAACAATAATTTCATCAATATAAATATTACTTTTAAGAAAGGTTTCTAGCATTGTTTGGCTATCGACCCCTCCGCTATAGAACAATCTAATATAGTCATACTTATCTCTTAATTGCAGTGCTCTTAAGGTAAGGAGGCTTTCCCAACTTTCACGAGGCTCGATATTCCACTCATACAGGGAAAAGTCTTTATCAAAAAAATAGAATTGGATTGGTTTGCTTATAGAATGAGAGTAATCGAGTGCCTGCCATTTATTATAAAAAACTTTACTATCACAAACCCAGTAAAGCCCTTTATTTACCCTATTCATCAGTTAACCTTTTTATCGCTCAAAGGATTTGCGGCTAAAGATCTCTCTATTGAATGGCTCGAAGATCATCAGGAGAACAATCCAAGAACCTCCAAATTCCATAATCTCCCCTTTTTTACCACCAGCGATAAGCTCAGCAATAATAGCAAGAGAGATATAGGCTAAGATATGATAAAGCCTAGGCAAGGGAAGGGCCCATGAATCAACAAATTTCTTAACGGCTTCCTTTTTTTGGTAAACGAAAGGAAGTACTAGAAAATAAAAGACGATACCAATGCCAAGGAATGTTCCAAAGATTAGTTTATTTATTTTAACTCCTCCAAAGCGAAGGTTATGAATATTCATCTCTTGTTGAGAATTAAACTCCACAAAAAATTGGGGTACTTTAAAATCAAACCAAGCCTGCCAAATTCGTTGTCCCCAGCTAATCTCTTCTGCGAGACCAAAAAAGAAAAACACTGTTAAAAAATACAAACTAAAAATAAATTTTCGCTGACGAAAGGGACGGAGGATTCTCGCCCTATAAAAGCAGAGAACTGATCCCATGAAGAGGGCGACAACAGTAAGCCATTCTAAAGGCCCATCTTCTCGCACATAAGATCCTTCAAAGTAAGGGAGATCTGTACGGGAATAATAAACGCCCAATAAACATAGCGTAAAAACAAAAATAAAGGCCAAACGCTCTAAAAGTTTTCGAGGATAATCTACTTGCACTGTACTTTCTCTCCAAGATCATTAAAAAGAGCAATTCTCTCCGAGTGCCTACCTTCTTCAAAAGGTGTACTCAGCCAAACCGAAGACATTTCTTTTATTAATTCAAGGGGAGTCAGCCTCGCTCCCACACATAATATATTAGCATTATTGTGGCCGCGTGAGAGCTTTGAATCTTCCACTGTTCGACACAGCGCAGCTCGAGCTCCAGCGAAACGATTCGCTACCATTGAAACACCAATGCCAGAACCACACAGCAAGACACCTCTCACTTCATTCACATCCTGATAGGCCACTTTTTTGGCAACTTTCTCAGCATAGTCTGGATAATTAACCCTTTCCCCATCAAAAGGACCACAATCTTCAACTTCATGACCTGCTTCAACAAGGTAAGACTTTAGCTCTTCTTTTTCTTCAAAAGCTGCATGGTCACAACCAATATATATTTTCACATATACTCCTAGATTCTTAATTTACCCTAAAATAAAGAGGCCTGCACGTAGCAGGCCTCAAAATTAAAGAGAAATTTTTAAATATTAGTAACGATAGTGCTCCGGCTTATAAGGACCTTCTGGTGTAACACCAATGTACTCTGCCTGTTGAGCAGTAAGTGTCTCTAATCTTACACCGATTTTTTCAAGGTGAAGACGAGCTACTTTTTCGTCCAGATGCTTTGGAAGCATATAAACTTTATTATCGTACTTTTGAGAATTACTCCAAAGCTCCATCTGCGCAAGAACTTGATTTGTGAAAGAGTTACTCATAACAAATGAAGGGTGACCTGTTGCACAACCAAGGTTAACTAAGCGACCTTCAGCAAGAAGAACAATTCTTCTACCGTCTTTAGCTGTGTACTGATCAACTTGAGGCTTAATATTATCTTTAGTCCAATTTTCATTAAGGTGGGCAATTTCGATTTCATTATCAAAGTGGCCAATATTACAAATGATCGCAGCATCTTTCATATTTTCCATATGCTCACCACGGATAACACCAAAGTTTCCAGTAGTTGTAACAAAGATATCACCTAGCTTACAGGCGTCGGCCATTGGCATAACTTGGTAACCTTCCATTGCAGCTTGAAGAGCACAAATTGGATCGATTTCAGTAATAATAACTCGTCCACCTTGACCTCTAAGAGATTGGGCAGAACCTTTACCAACATCACCGTAACCAGCAACAACACATACTTTACCGGCAACCATAATATCTGTGGCCCTTTTTAAACCGTCGATCAATGATTCACGACATCCATAAAGGTTATCAAATTTTGATTTTGTAACTGAGTCATTAACATTAATTGCAGGTATTGGAAGAGTTGCAGCTTTAACTCTTTCATATAGACGATGAACACCTGTAGTTGTCTCTTCAGAAATTCCTCTAATATCTCCAGCAAGTTCTGGGTTCTTATCAAGAACGAGGTTAGTTAGGTCACCACCATCGTCAAGAATCATGTTAAGACCTTTACCATCTGGCCATCTAAGAGTTTGTTCAATACACCACTCATACTCTTCTTCACTCATACCTTTCCAAGCAAATACAGGAATACCAGCAGCGGCCATCGCAGCAGCAGCGTGATCTTGAGTAGAGAAAATATTACAAGAAGACCAACGGATTTCAGCACCTAGTGCAATGAGTGTTTCAATAAGAACGGCCGTTTGGATAGTCATGTGAAGACAACCAGTAATACGAGCACCTTGAAGTGGCTTTGACTCTCCAAATTCTTCTCTTAATGCCATAAGACCCGGCATTTCAACTTCGGCCAGTTTAATTTCTTTACGACCCCAGTCTGCCAAAGACATATCTTTAACTTTATAATCACCACTCATAGTAGGCTCCCCAATACTTTTGCCGCTAAGCAGCGACTTCTGTGAATAACAAAACTCGCAAACTATAGCATTACTGGGCACAGGAGTACAAGAAAAGCCAAAAGAAAGCATTGGCAATACTTTGACATTGGGCATGAAGTGGGGGAATTTAACGCTTCAAAAGCTTAAAAGTGAGAAGAGTGCATGGGAGACTATACCAAACTTAATAAAATTGACGCTCAGGCCATAGCTGACCTTTATGAAATTGGTCCCATTTCTGATTTAATGCCTCTTTCTTTGGGTATTTCCAATAGCAATTATAGGGTTGAAGCTAAGGGGAAATCTTATCTACTCAAAGTTTCCAACGACAAGGGACAGCAAGAGCTCAATCAAGAAATGAGTCTTCTTCTCTATTTAGCAGAGCTTGAATTCCCCTACTCACTTACTCCTTACAAAACAATTAATAACGATGTCGTCTATCAATACGTTGAAAAATTCGGTGCCCTCTTTCCATTTCTTGATGGTATCCCACCAGGGCCAAGCGATATTGCCTGCGAGGAGATTGGAAGGGGTCTGGCCTCTCTCCATTCATTACAGCACACCGATAAATTAAATATGATTCGTGATCATGAAGTTGTCGGCTTTGGCGCAAAAGAAGTTTTTCACTTTACTCGATCAAGTCAATGCCCGTCTGACTTCAAAGAACTCTTTGATCTTATGTTTCCTCACCAGCTTACATGGTTTCAAGAACACAACTGGGAAAGAGGCATCATCCATGGTGACCTTTATTCGGACAACACTCTCTTTAAAAATGAAAAACTTCAGGCGCTTTTAGACTTCGAGCAAGCTGGCCGTGGAGAATACATTCTTGATATTGGCATCTCTATATCAGGGACCTGCCTAGAGAAAGGAAGACTCATCCCTCCTCTCATCACATCATTCTTAAGAGGCTATGAGTCTGTTAGGCCCCTTCCTAGAGAAGAAAAACTTCATCTGGCAGACTCTATTGCCCTGGGACTTTTTTCTATCTCTTTGTGGAGAATAAAGCGTTTTAAAGAAAAGAACTTAAATCCTTTAATGGCCGAGAGCTATAGAGAATTACTTCTAAGAGCTGAATTATTTAATCAAACGTTAAAGGTGGAGCCTCTAATATGAAAAACTTTTTCGCTAGCTGCCCTAGAGGCCTTGAAGAGTTACTTCTAAAAGAATCAGAACATTATAATTTTGATCATGTTGAGATCACTCGCGGTGGTATTAACTTTAAAACAAACTCTCTAAATGCCATCAACTTCTTACTAGAAACAAGAATTGCCAGTCGAGTTTATAAAGAAGTCGGAACCTTCGAGTTTAAGAATGATAAAAAGATGCTTGAAGCTGCCTCTGAAGTGCCTTGGCAAAAAATCTTAAACGCAACGGATACATTTAAGATCACTTGCGTTCTCTCTAGAGACGCCAACAAAGAGTTTAGAAACTCTCATTACTTAAGCCTTGTTCTCAAGGATAGTATTGTCGATACATTTAAAAAGACTTCTGGAACGAGACCATCGATTGACTTAGATAATCCAATGTATCCATTTGTTTTGAGGATAGAGCCAAATAGCAAAGGCAATATGTTTAAGGGTATCGTTTCCCTCGATCTTGCAGGATACCCCTTAAATAAAAGAGGGTATCGTCCTTTTGGGCATCAAGCTCCTATAAAAGAAAACCTCGCAGCTGCTCTAGTCATGAGCACAGGTTGGGACAAGCAAGTTCCTCTCTACGACCCATTCTGTGGAAGTGGCACTTTTCTTATTGAAGCTGCACTTATTCGTCATCAAATCGTCCCAACTTACCTCAAGCTTCAAGCAAGAGCAGAAGGTGCGCGCTTTGCCTTTGAAACACAGAAATGGTTTCAAAAAGAAACGACCATTCACGGACCTTTTGAGAATCTATGCAAAGAGCTATTGGTACGAGCAAAAAATGGTATTGAAAGCTTTGGAATTGCCGAATTTCACGGAAACGATAAACATTCAAAGTCTATTGAGCTTTTGATGGAGGCCTGGTCCACGATGGGTCTTCCAAGAAAGTCCCTAAGAGTTTCCACACTGGATGCTCTTAAATGGAAACCTCAAGAAGATCTCTCAAATGGTCTAGTCATAACAAATCCTCCTTATGGAATTAGGCTTGGAGAAAAAGATGAACAACTCGAAGAGCTTTATTATGAGTTTGGAGAAACTCTAAAAAACAATTGGAAAGGCTTCAGTTCTTTTATTGTTAGCCAAGACTCCAGTCTAAGAAAGAAGATCTCTTTAAAGACAAGTAGTCGATTCAGCTTTTTTAATGGTGCCCTTGAGTGTCGATTACTTGGATACGATCTTTTTTAAGACTTACCAGGCGATATTTCGACCGTCCCAGTTTTTAAATAGACCTGTCCCTTCCTCAGGACAATCTAGCAAAACATCTAATATATTATTAGCTGCAGGATTAGGCTCCCATACTTTGTGTTTAATCCCCTTTAAAAAGGGAGCTGATAATTCCGTATGAGTGGTACCGGGATGAATCGCCACAACAGATGTTTTCAGTCTTGATCTTTCAAACTCAATCGAAATATTTTTTATAAACATATTGAGTGCAGTTTTAGAAGCACGATAACCATACCAGCCGCCTATTTCATTTTCACCAATACTTCCTACCATCGCTGATAAAGTGGCAAAAACAGAGATCGTGCTTTGTGAAAACTTTTTCTTTAAATATTTTGCCCAAAGAGGAGTTATGAAAGCATTCACTTGAAATTCGTAAGTTAGCTTTTCTATAGAAATATCTTTGAGTGACTTTTCAGGTTGAACTTTATCGTCATGAAGAACGCCGATGGCATTTATAAAAAGATCTATCTGCCCGAGATCTCGGCAAAAAGCCTCTACTTCAGTTTCATTTAATGGATCTATTTTAAAACGAGTGGCCTTACTATTTAGCAAAGGAAGAGCGAAGTCCTCTCTACGATAGGTGGCCAAAACTTCAGACTGTGGGAAACGCCTTATACACTCTTCCACCAAAGCAAATCCCAACCCATGACCACCTCCAATTATAAGGATACGATCAGGGCTCAAAGTCATGGAAAGGCTTCCGTTAGCTTCATTGCAAAGGTGGGTGTACCAAATCTTAAAAGGGCCGTAGGGTTCGCAACCTTTCCACTATGCTTCATAGAACTGCTAAAGAAGTATTGAGTCACGTCACTATCTTTTAAAAAAATTGTATGACCTTTGCCACCAAACTTTCTTAGAATAAAGTCTGAATCGAGAAAACAGATTTCTCTTATTCTAAAATTCTTTGCGATATACATAATAATACAAAAGTCACTAAGATCAGCGAGAGACTTCCTAAGCTTTACGCCCTTTGGACTTGAAGCATCTCCCCACTCAACTTTAATCTCAACTCTCTTTCCTTCCAGAAGAAAGTCAAAGCCTCTTTGGCTTGTTGACTTAAGTTGATCTAATCCAAAGATACACTTGGCGTACCACTCCCCTAATTGGACAGGGAGGTTTTTATTGTTAAGGATTATGTGTTGATCACGTAAAACTTCAAAGCTTTTATTAACAAGCTCAATCGCATCGAAGATTTTTTTATTATCAGGACGATAGACAATTGTAACCTTCTTAGCTTCGGCTCTCTTAAGCTTTCGCCCAAACTGATGCTGGTACCAATCGATAAATTGAGGCTGGTCATAAAGATCGAGTGCATCGCAAACAAACCCAACTTTAAGGAGGTCTTCTTTAAGTGAGATGTCTTCACATTTTTTACAAAGATACTTCAAAGGAGCGTAGTGATTATCTTCACCACCTCTTACGAAAACAATTTCTTTAAAATAATCGCTACTTCCGTGTGTTTCCTTTGAAAATACCCCTATCTCTTGATAAAGATTTTCTTGGTTCATGAATATCCTAAACTTTTAATCATTTAACTGAAAAAATTCTACCACGAACCCTGTTAAAGCTCTACCGTGGTCCAGTCCTGATCAAAGTTTAGAATGCTTTGAGCAATACCAGCATTTCTACTCAAGTAATGCTGACAAAAGATTTTAAAGTCCAACGCCTTGCTCTCCAAGTAGACCTTATCCTCATCACCTTGCGCCAACAGTTCTTCTGCAACAATGGCACCTCTTAATAAACGCCACGCAACAATAAGGTTTCCACAGAAGGCCAAGAAGTCGGTGCTTGAAGCCAATATGGCATCAAAGTTTTTATCATTAGCATATTTACCATAATGCTCGAGTATCGTTTGCGCCTTTTGCATTGAAGTTGCGAGTGAGGCACATTCATTCTTCCATTTACTGGCAATAGGATTTGCAAGACTCTCTTGGATTTTTGCTCCAAGCGCCATGAATGTCTCCCCTTTATCTTTAAGGATCTTTCTCATGACAAAGTCTAATGCTTGGATACCGTTGGTTCCTTCATAGATGGTTGCTATTTTTGTATCTCGAGCAAATTGCTCAATTCCATATTCCGTACAATAGCCATAACCACCATGAACCTGAATGGCATCAACAGTTACTTGAAAGGCTTCATCAGTACAGTAGGCCTTACAAACAGGAGTTAATAAGGCGAGCTCTTTTTCAGCAAGCTTATCTCCCGTTTTTTCAACATCAAAGAGATTAGAAGTATAAAGAATGAGAGAGCGCATCCCACGACTCATGGCCCGCATCTTTAAAAGCATTCTTTTCACATCCGGATGATTGATAATTTCTTTATTAAATTGCGAGCGCTCTTTTGCATATTGTTCTGTTAATTCATAAGCGAGGTTTGCTTGGGATTCCCCCTGAATTCCACACAGAAGACGTGCTTCATTCATCATAATAAACATATTCACAATACCTTCGTGCTCTTTGCCAATAAGCCAACCACGACAGTCACCCTCTCCTCCAAAAGTTAGCTCGCAAGTTGCTGACCCATGGATTCCCATCTTCTCTTCAATTTTAGTACATTTAACATTGTTGTATTCTCCGACACTCCCATCTTCATTTACTTGAGAGCGAGGTACGATAAACAAGGACAGTCCCTTAGTTCCCTCTTCACTTCCTGGTGTGCGAGCGAGCACGAGGTGAATGTTATTTTCATAAATATCACTCTCTCCTGAAGAAATAAAAATCTTCACTCCCTTAACACTATAAGTTCCATCATCATTTGGTGAAGCCGTTGTCTTTGAAGCTCCAACGTCAGATCCCGCGCCAGGCTCAGTTAGGCACATCGTTCCACCCCAGCGCCCTTCCATCATCGGCGCAATAAACTTTGCCTTTTGTTCATCAGAACCAACCTGAAGAATCACATTCATGGCACCTTGAGAGAGACCTGAATACATAGAGAGTGCACAATTAGCGCCCACATATATTGAAGTACAGGCAAAGCTAACGGAGTGAGGAGCAGGCATCCCACCAATCTCTTCCGGATAGCCTAAAGCAAACCAACCATTTTCATAATATTGTTTAGTCGCTTTCTTAAAGGATTCAGGTACAACCACACCTCTATCTTCTGTTAACTTAACCCCAACTTCATCGCCTTCAACGCGACAAGAATAAACTTCATTTTCAGCAAACTTATCAAATTGAATAATAATATCTTTGAGATCATTTTCCCCATAGTCTTGGGTGTGCTCTTGAACTTTTAGATCTTTAAAGAGATTGAAAGAAATATCTTTTAGGTCAGTTCTGTACTTTGCCATGGAGGGGGCTCCTGTTAAATCGTTCATTTTGTCCACTTTCTATTATAGACCAAGCGTACGATCGTGCGGAAAAAATATCCCCCCCTAACTCGTTAATATCATGACATTGTCCAGCATTTAGTTACATTAAATTAAACACAAATGGCTTACGAACAGTCGTAACCTTGCGACTTGGCGGCATAGGATAAACGATGGAATAAAGAATTTGTGAAAGACAAGTTATCACTCGCGGATCATTTATCTCAGTTGTGTCTTCATAACCAAGATGACTTAAGTGACCATTGGCCGCAATTTTTAACTGAACCTTCAAAACACCTTGTTGAGAATATTTTCCCTTACGGTAACAAGACAAAAGTTCTTGGCCTCTTTGAGATATTCTTAAGTCCACTTCTCTAACAAAGCCAACTGGTTGATTAACTCTCGCGGGAGCGGCCATTGAAGTATTAAGAGAATCTTCAAACTCATAATCATCGTAAACAGGTTGTTGACGTCTTCTCTTAACTGGCTTTGCTTTAACTTTTTTCTTTTCCTTTAATAGATCAGGTCTACATTTAATTGCATCCCCTCCCTTCAAGCACTCTATGGTTTTGTTATAATCCCCAATTGCTTTTTCATACTCAACACGATGGCCAATATATGTTTCGAAATTATCTTTTAATTGCTCACTCTCTTCAGTCAGTTTGTTATAAACCTTGCCCTTACTCTTATATCCTCGCTTAAGACCCTTAACGTTTTTTAACTCATCTTTTAAAAACTTAAGTTCTTGGTCTTTTTCTGAAAACTCCCCATCAACATGCAAGGTCGCTGAATCCACCTTGTTTTGAGGTTTACCAGCAAATAGGGAGCCGCTGGAAAGGCTGAATATCAAAAGTAAAATCAGGCATCTAATGTCACGCATCATCTTTATCTCCTCGGTTTATGGCCAAATGAATTTTGCTAAGCTAGAAGGACTTTAACCCATGGAGCCACAAAATTTTTGCCCCTATAGACACGCGGAGTCAATAAATTGCGCAACCGTTTCGATGAAGATATTTGGACTTTAAAGAAACTTGCTGAGGGGCGAGATTACGATCTTTATATTGCATTTTGGCCTGAAGAAGATGAAAAGGTCTTAATCAAACATATCCGCCCCGGACCCTCTGAAGAGAATAAAACTAAAATTGAAGAAAGACTCCTCAAAGAGGCCGCAACACTAGAAGAGTTTTGGTCACCCTACTTTCCTAAAATCTTTGATATTAGAAGAAGGGTCAAGGACGATAGTCTCTATATTATCAGTGAGTATTTTCCTGGAGTCTCCGTAAAGCAATTTTTAGAGACTGCTACGCCAAAAGAATTAAGCGCAGAACTTTATCAAAAGCTAGATAAAGACCTTCACTTTGCTCTCGATTACTTACACAACAAAAAGGGAGTGCTTCACCTAGATCTGACACCTGATAATATAATTATTGATCTCGATAAAAACTTTCATGTCATTGATTTCGAAAATTCAAACTTAATTGGGAAAGAATTAACACGGGAAGAGATTAGAGGAAAAGAAGGGTACCTTCATCCTGACTTTCTAGAAAAAAGATCAATTAAACTTGAAACCACACACGATTTTTACAGCCTCGAAAAAACACTTGAAGACTTCTATGATCATCTCTCTTTTTTAGAGCGGGCCAAATTACTAAGAAAGAAAGTAAGCTTAAAACACCTTAGCATAGGCTCGGCGACGGTCATTGCGTCTCTTGCCCTCTTTTTTTCAGTTCAAGGAATAGACTCACCTACGAGAAAGATCATCAAACCAAGTATTAGTCGCTCTCCGGCCATCCCTAAAAGTGCGCCACGATCCGTTTATAAAATTAAAGATAAGGTAAAACGAAAGTCTTCCTCTCTTAAAAGAGAAATAAAGGTGCCCGCCAAGGTTAAGACAAATAAAGTTCGCCCTCCCCGCAAAAAGGCGAAACGATTCGAAGAGGACTTTATCGAAAGAGTTGGCACTAAGGACCAAGAGCTCAAAGAGTGTCTTCAGCTATTTCATAAGTCATTGCCAAGTAAAATCAAACTAGAGTTTAGCGTCCAATCACCTCAAAACAAGCTTAATTCAGTTAGTATTCTTGAACCTAAAGAGACAACACAAGAGACGAGAATTTGTCTTAGCTCAATATATAAAGGAATAAAGTTTCCAGCTCATAAATCAAATAAATCCTACATTATAGTCCAAAGTTTTCAATTCTAGAAATTCGAGAGACGGTTGTGAAAATTAATAAGCATAGGCGATTAAATAAGATTTTACAGATTCTAAAAAGATGGGCTCCGCTAGAGGCGAGTGAAGTATCTCAACACTTGGCCCAAATTTTTTCCGTTGAAGAAAGTGAGATAAAAAGAAATGTTACCAACGATCTCAAGTTCCTAAGAGACGAGGGTGAGTTAATAGCCCTTTATTACGATAAATATGGCCATCTTATTTCACACGATATCGAACCTGAAGACAGTTTTTATAGAATAAAATGGCAACTTAGAAGTTCACTTGAAAACCTCATCTCTGGCGCAAATGAAGTCAAAAAATATCAAGTCTATCTAAAAACTACGTCAGGGATCGAAGATAGTATTAATATTCGTTCTGGCCTTGGCAAAGATCCACTTGTAAATCACTATATCTATTTTGAACTTAATAATGAGCTCTACCACTTATCTTTTCCAAAAAATCCATTTCGAGATCAGCTAGTACCTTATTTTATTTTTGCCCTTACAAGAACTAAAAGTAGTTATCCCCAAAACCTTGAGTTAGATTTTGATCTATTAGAAAAATCATACCCTAAGGTCCCTGCTCTCTTGATGTCCTTTAGCGACCCCTTCATAAGCTCCTTTGATACTGAAGCTCCCATAATTTTAATTTTTCATGAGAACCAATCAATCACTTTTTTGAACGAACATAATAAGAATGCTGTTGAAACGCTTGAAATTCCAGAGGGACAAGCAATGAACCTCTTGAGTTATCTCAGTTACTTCAAAGACAAGACACAAACTCAACATTGGACAGAATTAAAAAGAGAAGAGGGCCGGGATTTTGTAACAGGAAATAACGAGGCGATTAAAGCACCTTTTCTATTTAGAGTTAAAGAAACATCAGGTTTTATTGTTCAGTAGATAAAAAAAGGCCCCCTATTTCTAGGGGGCTTTTTTCACACACACACACATTAGAGTTCCGAGGAACTCTCAGGGAATTGTTATTTTCTAAAGGGTAAATCCAAAAGTACCATTTGATTGTGATGATCCAGTACCAGTGTAGAAGTATCTTCTACCTGTATCACTATTCGCACGGTAAACTGGATTAGCTGCAATTGGTAAACAAAGGTTGATACCAAAAACGTCACCTGAATGAGTTAGCACTTCATAGTAAGAGCCTCCTCCGCGGTATTGTCCTGATTGAGTTTGATTTAAAATCGCCATTAGGTAATCACGGACATTTAGTTTCTCATTACCGGCCTCATGATTCACATTACTGGTACCTTTAGTACTAGATCTGGTAAACTGACCTAATGTAACCCATCTAAAGGTGTTATAAGGAATAAAACCTAAGAACTTACCTTGATCAGTTTCTGGCTCTTGCTCTACAAAATAATATGTTTCATTATTATTGAGTTCAGTTACAAAGCTTCCAGCATTCACTCTATTCTTAAAGTCCTCAAAGCTACTCGAACTTTGACAAGTGTTATTAACATAATCAACCCCATTAAAAGGATTTGATGAAGTACCTGAAGTAACAGGCGCAGGACCCTTCTCATTGTCATCGCCACATGAGCTAAGTCCGATTGTTAAAAAACCTATTAGTAGTAGTGTTAAAAGTTTATTTCTTTTCATAAAATCCTCCTCCAGAGGGCTCCCCAAATTCAAGCCAAATTCTTATTTAAACTAAAGTACTGTTATATAAGCAAGGAAGGTGCCAAGTTTAGATAAGTAATTTAAGGGGTTTATGGCGTCAAAGAAATAGACAATCCGACATGTGTTTAAATATTAAACAAAATGTATAAAGTTCAATTTAGCGTTGAGTTTCAATTATGAGGCGTCTAGAGCGCTTTTTAGAAGATTCAGCATCTTCTTTTTTGGCCTCCTGGGCAACACCTCTCGCTATTTTACGGGCCCTTTCGCGTGCAAGGAGATCACCTATAAGTTTGCCCGCTCTCTTAGATGATTTTTCTGCCATAAAATAAGCAATATCTTCTGCAGCAGAGCGAGCAGCCTCACGAGATGCTGATTGAGCCGCTATTTTTGTATAATAAGGAGCATAGTTATTGATCAGTTTTTTGGTAAACTTCACAGCTGCAACTTGGCAGAGGTGTTCTACTAAACGATCGACATCCGCCGTGTGAACTAAGTTGCTTTTTATAATGACTTTTTTTACAGCACTTTTTCCTAGAGGCAAGATATGTTCGTAAACGCTTTTCGAAACCACAGGTACCACAATTTTTGGAAGCATAGACATTGCGTACCTTTGTGCTTCCATCCAGCCTTTCTTATACCCCGTCCTCAGGACTGCCATTTTTGCGGCACGATAAGTTCTGACCCTAGTAATATCCTCGGTAGAAGTTTTGTAAGCATCCTTTTCATAAAAAGATGAATCATCTTCTCTCTTTCCTAGGTAGCTCCCTTGAACAGCAAGGGGAACTTGGAAGTCACTCAACCTTTGAGCATACTGAACACCCCATTTTAAAACAGAGCGAGAGGCAACCTCCCACACCAGGCCATCAGAGGCTTCAATCACAGCAGGCTTAACTAATTCACGGGCCTTTTTAAAGGCTTCAGACTCTATAACTCTTACCGCTTCATCATAGACAACATCATGAACCCAAATATCTCCTTTAACAGGAGTAAAAGACTCTTCATCATCTTGTGCACTAGTAAAGTTTTCATTTTCGACAATAACGTCATCTATAGAGGCTATTTTTCTTTCAGGAAACGACGGCTCAAAAGCGATATCGTAACTATGTGCCTCTATAGCTTCCCCAAAATAGAGAATAGAAGAATGATCAAAGGCCATAGCAGACTTTGGTTTAACATCAGGTTTCTCTTCATAAACCTTTGGTCTAAGCTCTTCTCCATCTAAAGAAATCGATCCAGACAGAGAAGTCAAGGCCACCTTCATTTTACTATTAACTAGATAAACATCCCAAATAAACTCTCCATTTTCTAATAGAGATTCACCCCAAGGAGTTTTAACTTCTTTTTTATTTTTATAAGAGAGAATACGTAATTGACCTCTACCAATATTAAATTTAAAGGTTTTATCCTTTTCAATTGTTAGAGCGGAATTTTGGCCAACATGAACGAGGCTATTATCATTTAAAAGAATTTTCACATAAGACAATTCATGCGTTTTAAGAGCAGAGTAACGACTTATTCTTACTCCAACTTTTAAGTCTTCCCACTCACCCTTATCTGTTGCTACCTTAACTTCTCCTTCAACTGTGACAATCTGTGCAAATGAATCGTCTTGATCAGAAATTATCTCTAATGCAAAAGCTGAGTTAAAGAGTAGGATAAATATAAAAATTAGTGCCTTCATATTTAGCTTATCGGCTAAAAAGTGACTTCAGCTGAACGAATTCGATATTTCACAGACAGGGTCAAGCTTTTCCGGACTATTTAAAAAACTCAGAAGAGAAGTAAAATAAAGAAGTGATATTCAGAACTTACAAAACGGACAATATTGATCAACATATAGGGAGCTATATAAAAGCCTTCTTTATATTTAGTTTATTTTTTGTTCTTTTAAATAGTGAAAAAACTTATTCATTAGACCAGCTTCAGGCACAAGATATTCGCTTCGCCAAGGCCATGACACTAATCTCCGATCAAGAAGAAACAGAAGCCCTTAAATATTTAAGGAAAAATCTGTCAGGTCCTTTTCACTATGAAACAGAGAAGTATCTTGCCCAGTACTTTTTTGAAAAAAGAGAATTTACCAAGAGCTTTCGTCTTTATCAACATATGCTTAAAAATACTTATTCTCCTGAAGTTGTCTCTTATATATTTGATACTCAGTTAAAGAATAATTTCATCAATTTCTTAAATAAGCGAAAGGAACCAAGCCCACTATCCTTAACAATATCTTTTGAAGTAGCAGAGAGATACTTTGAAGCCTACCTATTAAAGGTTTTTCCAAAAGAGTTCTCTAAGAACTTACTTGAGTTGTCTGAGAAGTACTTCACCATTTGCCTTGTTAACAAACTCTACCTCGCTCCAACCAAATTCTACTTAAGTAAAATATATTTTGAGCGTGGGCAAAATAAACGCGCGATTGCTTTACTTCAAGAGGCAAAAAGTGATTACAATCTTAATCCTAAAAAAAACCAGGAACTAGGTTTAAAGATTGAGGATATTGAACTACTCTTGGGAGAATCACTTGCCAGAGAAGGCCATACTGACAGTGGTACTCTCATTATAAGATCTTTGTATGCAAGAGAAGGCGTGTCCTCAAATACCAAGAGTTATGCTAAATCATTTCTAGAGGAACTTAATACATCTTTTTTTAACACAATTCTTACTTATCAAATCAAGCAAAAGAACAACATTCATCAATTGCCCTCAGATGATTATGCTAACTTTAATGAGCTCTCTAATTCAAATGAGCTTGGAAAAAAGGATGACCTTGTACACCACAGAAGGTTTAACTTTTACATGAACCAGCAAATTTCTGAAAAATTTCAAACAAGTGCCAGTTTTACTTATATTAACGAACAACCAATTGATGATTCGACTAAGGGTCCCGGTTTTGAGCAAACGAGTCTTGAGGTTGAGCTTAAAAGTTATCGGCAGCAAACATCCTTTTATGGACTCGGTTATCGTTTTAATAACTTAGCTGGACGTAACCTGGCCTCTCTCTCTTTTATTCAGGCAAAATCAAGTCATACGTTCCTTCCTCATTATTATTGGATTACAGATAATTCAAAATGGCGACTAACACTTCCCCTTGAGTTTAGAAGTTATAGGAATGATCGAAGAGCAAACTCTCTAGGTGTTCAACTTAATTACCAACCCATATTAAATGACTCTTGGCTGTCTCCTTCTCTTTTCGGGACACTAGGTAGGAGATCCGAAGGCGATGATTTTTCATCAAGTTTCTTTTACCAATTCGGTTTTATAAATACCTATGAGCTGGGACCGAGGTGGCTCTGGCTTTTAACAGGAGATTTTTATTCCAATATTAATTCTGAAGCTGTTTTGAGTTATAACGAAATGACACTGGCATCTGTTTTCACTTACCAACTTAAATCATATAAAGATTTTCAGATAGAGTTAGATTTTCAATGGCGTCAACGAAATCAAGAACTTATTGAAACCATATCTAGTTTAGACTTTGGGGTCGGGGTCTCTTACAACTTCTAGTGTTCTTTGCCACCTCAACAAAGAATGGTAGTGTTTTGAAAGAAGAAGAGGTTTTTTATGAAAAGTATTAATTCATTATCAGATAGGGCATTACTCGTAATTCTTGATGGCTATGGCATCAATGATAACGACAATAAGAATGCCGTCAAAGATGCATTTACACCCAATATCGATGGGCTCTTCAAGGACTATCCTTTTACGACGATTGAAGCTGGTGGTCAAAAAGTTGGCCTACCGAAAGGCGTCCCGGGTAACTCAGAAGTCGGTCACATCAACCTTGGCGCCGGGAAACCTGTGCGTCAAGACCTGGTAAGAATCAATGAGTCTATTGAGAAAGGGGAATTCGCAAACCTGCCCAAGCTTGAAGAACTTAGACAAGTCGCTTTAAAGGGAAGTAAAAGAATCCACATTATGGGCCTTCTCTCGAATGGAGGGGTTCATTCCCATATAACTCATATTAAAGAAGTTTTTAAGGCAATTAACAAAGAAGATTCTTTGGAAATATTTTTCCATGCCTTTATGGATGGACGAGACACGGCCTCAGATATCGGCCAAACATTTATCGATGATCTTTTAAGTGAGCCAGGCTTTACCTTTGCCTCTATGCAAGGAAGAAGTATTGGTATGGATAGAGACCGACGTTGGGAAAAAATAGAAAAAGCTTATAATATGTTTACAGGCCTTGGTCCCATTAAAGAAATTAGTCCCGCAGAATACTTGAAAGAAGAATATGCAAATGGTCGCTTTGATGAATTCATTGAGCCCAACCTATTCCACAAAGACTATGCCATGAAAGATGGGGACAGTGTCTTTATGGTTAATTTTCGCCCTGACCGAGCGATTCAAATCACCTTGGCGTTAACAGACCCAAAATTCAACGAGTTTAAAAGGGTCTTTATTCCTCACTATTATCTTTGTATGACCCCCTATGTGACAGAGGAAGTCGAGCTTCCGATTCTATTTGATAAGGAACCTATTTCTGGAGGACTATCTGAATATTTAAGCAATTTAGGAAAAGCTCAATTTAAAATTGCCGAAACAGAAAAGTATGCTCATGTAACTTTCTTCTTTAATGGAGGGCGAAAGAAACCCTTCCCTAAGGAAGAACAAGTTCTTATTCCTAGCCCAAAACAAGTAAAAACCTACGACGAGTTGCCTGAGATGTCCGCCCTTAAGGTAAAGGATCGTCTTCTTGAGGCGTTAGAGGATCAATCATTTACTTTCTACCTTGTAAACTTCGCCAACTCGGATATGGTTGGTCACACTGGAAATTATAGTGCTGCCGTTAAGGCCGTTGAGGTGTTAGACAAATGTGTCGGCGAACTCATGAAGAAGTGTGAAGAACAAAATGTAACCATGCTCCTAACTGCAGATCACGGAAATAGCGATGTTATGGTTTACCCAGATGGTAAACCCCACACTAGTCACACTGGTGCACCTGTTCCCTTTTGCGTCTTTCATCCGAGTTTAAAAAATCAGAACCTTGAAACAAATGGTAGTGATTTCGCCTTAATGGATGTCTCACCAACGATTCTCAAAGTCTTGGGCATTGACCAAGCTCCAACCTTTGTAGGAAAACCTATTTTTAAATGAGGTATTTATGAGTCCATCAAAAACAAATACTATCAAAAATATTGCTGTTCTTTGTAGCGGTGGAGACTCACCAGGCATGAATTGTGCGATCAGAGCAGTGGTAAGGACCGCCATAGGTGACGGTCTAAATGTTTATGGTATTAAAAGAGGTTTTGCAGGTCTTCTAGAGGGAAGCTTTGAAAAAATGGATGCGTCTTCCGTAGGAAATATTATTCAACATGGGGGTACTATTTTACAAACCTCTCGCTGTCCTGAATTTCATGAGCCGGAAACAAGAAAGGAAGCATTCCATATTCTGAATCGCAAGAACATTGATGCCCTGATCGTTATCGGTGGAAATGGTAGCTACAATGGAGCCTTTAAATTAAATGAAGAACATGGATTCCCAGTCATTGGAATTCCTGGAACCATTGATAATGATATTGAAGGAACAGACTACTCTATTGGTTTTGACTCTGCCGTTCAGACCGCTGTTGAAGCTGTTGATAAAATTAGGGATACCGCCCACTCTCATGCCAGAAATTTCATTGTAGAAGTCATGGGTAGAAAATCTCCCGCAATTGCCCTTCATGTAGGAGTTTGCACAGGAGCCGAAAATATTATCTTCCCTTCTAAGGAAGTAGATTATGAACAAATATCCAAGGATATTGTTAGAGGAATAAAAAGAGGCAAGTCATCCTCGATAATCATTTGTGCCGAAGGTGAAGAGCCAGGATTAAGTTATAAAATCCAAGAAGAACTAAAGAAATCGGCCGGGATTGAAACTCACGTTTGCATTCTAGGTCACATTCAACGAGGTGGTAATCCTTCGGCAATAGATCGCTTTGTAGCTTCACGCATGGGCTATGTGGCAGTAAAGGCTATTCTTGAAGGAAACTATCCTGTCGCCACTGCCTATGTTCAGGGTGAAGTCATGCCCATTCCTTTGAAAGACAGTCTTGGGAAAAAACGGGATTACCTTCCCCACTTTGTAGATCTGGCGCGCGCACTATCTATTTAAAGCTTCCTACGGATTGGGCCAGCATATCTGCAACATCAATGGTTTCAAAATCACTTCCATCAATTTTTGACGGTCCAAGATAAATACTCCTCTCTTTTCTTAATTCGTCTTGGGCACGAAGATCTTGCCACAGACCATCTGGCGCCTGCCAATGATGAATCTCTCCATCTAACGAAACTTTGGCCGAAGCGTAGCAATTATCTAGTCTCTTTAAAGGCAATAGATTTGCCATGCTCCAAAAACAGATAAGTAGTGGTAGTTCGAGATAATCGAGCTGACACTTATCGAGATTCTCCCCCTCGACACAAAGAACAAATCGCTTCAAAGGATAACGAAGCTTCCTCTTTTTAGAGAGGAAAATAAACTTCTCCTTTATTGTTTTTCCTCTGCCATTGATCCCTGTAATTTCTAGGCCAGGCTGGCTTTTTGAGTTATAACCAAAGACTTCAATTTTTTTATAAGTTGATTGGCAGGGTAAAAAAGAGTTCAGTTTAATTTCCATGAACATTGTAAAGCACAAGGAGACTAGACTTTAGGGTTTTAACTAACAGATATCGCTTACTTTTGAGGAAGTGAGAATCTTTTTTGAACCTTATCAAATTCAAAAATATCATCATCTATAACAGGGTCTTGTTTAAAAGGAGGATAGGCAACTTCTCTAACCTTGGCCTGTTTTAATTTAACAGGTAGTGAGAAATAACAATTGAGGACATTATCAATATCTTTTTCATTAAATGAGTAATGATTGAGTGCATGTGAGTGAGCAAAAATCCGATTTAGCTTTTCACATCCCTTTATAGGGTTCTTACAAAAATGCTTGTCTCTTTTATCACAACCAATACTGACAAAAGCTTCTCGGCCCATTTCACAGGCGACTTCACTAAGCTTTGAATTAATGTAGCCACGAATAAAACTCTCGTTATTCACCTTTCTTAAGCAAAAGCTTTTTATATTTACTTTTTTTCCCATACAGTCCAGATGAACGGGGTCCAGTACTTCAATCATCACTAAATGCTTTATCCCCATTTCCTCACAGACTTCCTTGTAAGAAAATAATTCTCTCTTATAACCTGATACATCAAATTTTAAGACTTCTGAAAAAGAGGTGGAAACGGAGAGGATAAATAGAAAGATAAATAAGGACTTCACTCTAATATTTTAGAGTGAAGCCCAAAAAAAGACCAGTTGTTAAGAAGGGAAAAGTCCACGCAATCTCATAGCGTGGTCTAGTCTATTAAGAGCAGCAATAAAAGCTGCTTTCTTCATGTCGACCTTGAATTCATCTGCAGTATCAACACAAGTCTTAAAAGACTGAATAAGGATGTCATGAAGCTTTTTGTTAATTTCATCAAGACCCCAAAAGAAGTTCTGAAGACCTTGAACCCACTCAAAATAAGAAACAATCACACCACCAGCATTACAAAGAATATCTGGGATAAGAAATGAACCATTTCGAGTAACAATATCAATTGCTTCCTTGGTCAAAGGTCCGTTGGCACCTTCGGCTATAATTCTTGCTCTTACATTTCCAGCATTCGCTTCGGTGATAACACCATCAATCGCAGCAGGAATAAGAACATCAAGGTCTAGACCAAATAATTCTTCATTTGTAATCGCTTCTGCTCCTGGAAAGCCCTCTACGGTTCCATTATCGATTGCATAAGCCTTAGCTTTCGCTACATCAATTCCATCACCATTAAAGATGGCCCCATTGACATCACCGATGGCAATAATTTTAGCTCCTTGTGCTGACAAATCTTCAGCTGCCGGAACACCAACCTTACCAAAACCATGAATGGCTACAGTTGTATTGCTATCGATCTTCATTCCAATTTTTTGAGCAGCAAAATTCACACAGTAAGCAACACCTTTACCTGTAGATTCAGCACGACCTAAAGAGCCACCAATACCAATCGGTTTACCAGTTACAACACCGGGAACGGTATATCCTGCATATTGAGAAATCGTATCCATAAACCAGGCCATTGTTTGACCGTTAGTTCCGATATCTGGTGCAGGGATATCAATTGAAGGACCTACAATCATCGCAATTTCAGTTGCGTATCTTCTCGTTAAAGACTGAAGTTCCTGACGAGATAAATCATTAGGGTCACATTGCACACCACCCTTTGCTCCACCTAGAGGTAGACCAACAAGGGCACACTTAAAAGTCATAAGCATCGCTAAAGCTGCTGTTTCAGAAAGATCAACGGCCGGGTGATATCGAATCCCCCCCTTACCAGGACCAAGGGTCATATTGTGTTGAACCCTGTAACCCATAAAGGTTTTAACCTGACCATCATCCAATCGGATGGGCACGGCAACTTGAAGCGCTCTTTTGGGATACTTCAATCTTTCAATAATGTTGGGATCAAGTCCGCCAACTGAACCTGCCATTTCCAGTTGATCGAACGAATCTTTAAAGAGAGGACTGTCGAATAAGCTCATAATAACCTCGGGTGTATCCGTAATTTAAAGTTTAATACTTTATTAGTCTAAAACGGCTCCCAAGTTACCGCAAAACCATAGCTGTTGGCAGTAGGAATTTCCTAAGAATTTTCTTTTTTAGAAAGGTGTGCTGTAGATTAGTTGCACCGTATTACGATCCATATCGGCAAAGGCAACTTCGCCATCAGATTGAGCGCTAGATAAAACTGCTGTGACATTTTGACTAAGCGGTTTACTGATTTGTGCGTTATAAACGCCATCGGTAACCTGATAATTGACCTCTGTTCTGATGCCCAGGTCCTTAAAGTTCTTGGCCAAACGGGAGTTTACCTCACCTCTAACGTTAAAGGTGGTTTCAGACTCTACCCATGGGTTAATGACGCGCATGATGGCACTTAGTCGCAGAACTCGTGCCTTAAACTTTAGCTTAATATTATTCGAAATTTGAGCCTCTGTATTTGGCCGCAGTGCCTGTTTTACAGTACGCATTCTTTGCATGGTTGAACCTTCTTCAGCATTTTTCAACTCTCCAGATAGACGCTTATCTGCATATCTTAGGAGCATTCTATTAAACCACGCCTTTTTTCCCGCACGATCAGGTGTTTCATAGAGACCCGTAGATCCTATATCCCAATTACGACGGTATTCTTCTCTGCGATCCCATGCCTCTAGCTGAGTGCGCATACCATTCATCACACCAGAGCTATCCTCTACAAATACATTACTTAGCCAAATTTTTTCTTCAAGGGGAAGCGACTCCATATCATCGCTTGGAACAGCTGAAGCTGGACCTCGTCCTCTCGCCTCTTTTGTGACAACTCTATATTGCTCAATCACAACCGGCTTTTGCCAAATATATTGAGTGTACCTCTGTTCTAACTTCAATTCAGAAGCTGCAGCTAGTGTGCAAACTAACTGTAAAAGTATTAAACAGGGGTAATAAATATTTCTCACTAAATCTCCCTAAATTACTGAAATCTCATAAATCATTGTTCTCTCAGTATTTATTGTGCAATACGCATACCAAATATCAGCAATGAGGGAGGTGAAATGAAAAATTTCCACTAAATAGATTTTATGATGCCAGGAGGCTTTAACGAAAAAAAGAGGGCTTAGCTAGCCCTCTGTGTCAGAAACTGTAAGAATTTATGTTAAATTAGCTACTTAGCTATCCATCATATCCTTAGTTTCTTTAACCAATGTTTTCAACATCTTGAGCGTTTGAGGGTCTATATCCATCTCTTTCGTTTTGGATTCCATGGCCTTCAAAAAAGCATTTGCCGTAAGTCCACTAGGAACATCAGGCTTCTTTTTTGTAGAGATTTTTTGGCGAGCGGCCACAACTGAGCCTTTATTGATAAGTCTTTTTAGCTGACTACGCTTTTTGAGCTCACCAGTGAGGATTTTCTTTTCAATTTCTTTCTTAAAAGCTCCCCTATTTAGGGCGTCGTATTCTAAAAGGACATATTTTTCAATGTCATAAGTTTTCGCCGCTTCTCTTACCCTCTTAGCGAGTTTTGCGATTAGCAAAGAGCGATGAACTTCAGACTTTGAAATTCCGAGAGCAGAAGTAATCTTCCTCTCACTTGCCTTTGTTGCTTTTTGATAATTTAAAATCCCATCTGCTTTATCGATGTAGTGCAGTTCCTCACGAGAAGAGTTTTCAGAGAACTGAATCGCCATTAGCTCTTCTGGTGTTTTCCCGTCGAGAATAAAGCACGGACAGAACTCCATTTCCTCTAATGTACTCATTGCACGGAAACGACGTTCACCACAGATTAGAGTGTATCTTCCCTTCCCATCGGGATGGAGGACAAGCGGCTGAATGAGACCATTTACTCTAATATTTTCTGCGAGCTCTTTTAGAGAACCATCATTAAACTTAGTTCTTACTTGTTCTTTAACTAAAATATCTTTTAGGCGAACTTCCTCAAGACGAGCCCCTTCAAGTAACTTTTGATCAGCATACTTGAGAAGGTCACGAGATAAGTTTTCACTCATATCAAGGGTCTTTCTACTTTTCTTTGAGACTCTTGCCGAAAAACTTTTGGCCATTTTATACCATCCTTAATTTAATTCGAGAGAATCCCAAAGAGCTTGATAGTCTTTGTAGCCTTCAGTTTTTTGGTTCATCATAAAGATCGGCTTCTTCATCGAAATCGACTCTTGCATCTGAACCAAGTTCCTAATAGGCGGCGTAATCTGGAATGATTGAGCCAGCTCCTCTAGTCTTTGTTGCTCGATCTTGCGCCTCTTATTCACCATTGATGGAATAATCGCAAACTCTAAACTAGGATTTTCGGTTTCACGAATAATTTCAAAGGTATCCATAAGTTCTTCTAGACCATCAATTGAATAGTCTTGAGCCTGAGTAGGAATAAGTATTTTAGTACTTCCCACTAGGGCCATGATGAGTTCATCCCCTAACATTGGCGGGGTATCAATAACGACATAATCAAAATTTTCTTCACAATCCTTTAATCTCATTTTGAGAAGTCGCTCTTTTCTTCCAGCGTTTCTTCTTATCTCTTGCTCACTTAAAATTAAGAGCTTCGAAAGATTTGCAAGGTGACGAGAACTTGGAATGATGCTTATGTTGTGGTGAAACTCTCCTTCACCTTCAGAGGGAACCACAACGTCTTCAAGGCTCACATCTCCAATAAGCCACTCAGGTATTAGTGACCGACGAATCTGAACTCCAAAGGTTGAACTGAGGTTTGCCTGTGAATCCAAATCGATAACAAGAACTTTATTTCCGTTATTCGCTAAATGACATACGAGTTGGTAGGCATTCATTGTTTTGCCTACTCCGCCCTTGTTATTCGCAATAGTAATTACTTCCATGTTATTCCTCCGTCTGCCCTGTTCATAATCTCTGATCATCTTGATCATCGTAACAGAGCGCCATCCTTAGACCATGACTGCGTTAAGCCTATGAAAATTGTAAGAAAGCTCGTAACACTTCGTCAAAATTTAAAAGCGATAAGTCGCACTGCGCATTAAAAATCTTCACATTCCTTTCGCAAGAAACTTCTGTTAGCTTGTGGGCATATAAAATAGGGAGGTCACATGATCGGAAATATGACAGTTCAAGAACTAAAAGAAAAATTAGATAACAACGAAGAACTCATTCTTATTGACTGCCGCGAGCAAGGTGAGTGGGACGAGGCACATATTGAAGCTGCTCAGTTTTTACCTCTTTCCAACTTTGAAGAGGAAATGAAGAAAGTTACCAACAAAGAAGCTGTCGTAGTTTGTCAGTGCCGTAGCGGCAAAAGAAGCTTAACAGCTGCCATGAAGCTTCAAGATGAAGGTTTCGAAAACCTTTTTAACCTCGAAGGCGGCATACTTGCTTGGCTAGAGGCGGGATACCCAACTAAATAATAACCTAGCAAACGTCACACCAGAGCCAACTCAAGAATGCTAGAGCGTTTTGCATTCTAAATGTGGTGCTAGTACTGGGTGTAACCCTGTAAGTCCTCTCTGATCACTTGCCAGTTTTAGAGCATTTAAGGGAAGATAGGGTTGTTAACGTCATTAAAGTGGATAAAAAGACAATCAGTGGTGAATGGCCTGCAATAAGTAAAATGCTGTCACTCTCCAGAGAATCTGTCTTTTATCTAGAGGGACTAAAATGATCTACGCTGATTACAATGGTAGTGCACCACTATGCCGAGAGGTAATTGATTTTCTAAAAGAAAGACTGGAGACAGGTCCATATAGCAACCCAAATGCTAATCATCATCTGGGTCAAAAAACTCTGATGGGCATGGAGAACGCGAGGTCAATTTGTGCCAAAGCCGTTGGAGCACTTCCTAAAAATATTATTTTTAATTCTGGATCAACTGAAGGGATTAGCCAGGTTTTTTATAGCCTTCTACACAACAATAAAGACAGTGGTAGAGATCAGATTTTTATTTCAGGAATTGAACACTCTGCCGTTATTAAATGTGCACGCCACTACGAGGAAGACGAAGGCTACCAAGTTCAAGTCATCCCTACGCGTCCAAATGGCCAATGCGATATAGAGGCCCTCGCCGCTCTACTTGAAAAGAATGTTGGAAGAGTTGCGATGGTGGCAGTAATGGCCGCCAACAATGAGACTGGCGTCGTTCAGCCCTTCAAGGAGATAGGTGCTCTTTGCCAAACTGAGGGTGCTTCTTTTGTTTGTGACACCACCCAGTTTATTGGAAAAACAGAATTCAATTTCAAAGAATCAAATATAGACTTTGCTTTTGCCGCCGGTCATAAAGTTGGTGCCATGACAGGTGCAGGATTTATTTTAGCAAAGGACCACAACCTTTTAAGACCACTTATTATTGGCGGTGGTCAAGAGAAGAACTTGCGAGGCGGAACTCAGAATTATATCGGTTTTGAAGCTATTGCAGTGGCAATGGATACCTTTACTAAGAAAAAAGAAAAAATCGCTAAGCTTCAAGAAAAGCGTGAAGAGTTTGAAAGAAAACTAAAAGAAAAATTCCCCGTGGTTATTATGGGGGCGGATGCACCTCGCTTAGGTGGAACAACATTCATTTCATATCCAGGCATTAGTGGGCAAGCTATCCAACAAGAGCTCGAGGAGCATGATATTTATGTAACGACCTCAAGTGCGTGTTGTGACAACCTGGCCACAATATCAAAAGTTCTAGAGGCCATGGGTGTTACCGATGAAATTGGTCGAGGAGCTGTTCGTATCTCACTAGGAACATGTTCGCCAGATGATGCTTACGAGAAAATATACAATGCTCTTGAGAAAGCTTATAGTAAACTTGGAAAATAAAGCAGTTACTAAAGTTTACAGAAAGTATGATTAATAAAATTTTTCTTATTTGCTTAGGCATAGTTATTCTCGCGACCTCTTGTGATGACGAAGAAAAAATTGTCCAAATCTATTCTTACCCTGAGTGGCAAAAGAATCAGTTCTTTTCAGAAAAACCAGAAGAAGACCTTTTTATTTTTCACCATGGAAAAATCCAAGAAAATTTCTATCCTCATCAAGAACTAAAGAAGGCTGATCTACCTAAAGCAATGCCAAGCTCTATGAAAATTGGAGGGGCGGCCATTCTTTCTCAGTACCTTAAGATTATAAAAGAAAGATTTGGTCAAAAGGCCATGATTCTATCTTTCGGTGATCTCAACTATTTAAATAGCGATAAAATTAAGCAAAAGCATCTTAAAGAGACACTCTCAAAAATCGCTCTCGATGGAATTCTACTTTCCAAAGATGATTTACCTAAAAATACAACGCTCTTAAAAAATGGCCTTGATGATCTACCGTGGTTTAACTCTAATATACTGGCGATCAAGTCAGGGGATCCTGTCGATACGTTTAAAAGTCGTCCTTACTTATGGTTTTCAAATGAAGATCACAAAGTAGCGACCCTAGGGATAACTAGTTACCAGGCCCTCTCATCAAAAGAGCGCAATGAAATCTCTGGATACTATTTTCAAGATCCTGTGACGACTGTTCTAAGAAATAAAAATAAAATCTCCAAACAAGGCGGAGATCTTCTCATCCTTTACTACAATGGATCAATCGGCTGTGAAAGTGAACCTAGTACAACTGCTATTTCCTTAAAGAACCTGCCTTCCATGAGCGAAGTCTGTAAAAAAGATAATGAGATTTTAAACACATTAAAACGTCTTCCCCCTGGAGCTGTTGATCTCGTCTTATCAAATGACTCAAATTTTTTCGGGGCGAAATTTGGTGATGTGCCAGTTCTTGGTCTTTATAAACCGGAGGACTTTATCAGCGGTATAAGGCTTAAAATAGAATACTCTAAGATAAACCTTGAAAAATCTTACCTTCTCCCACCTATAAAGATATGCCATAAAGCTTTCATCGGTACTCATGATTGTGTTTATAAAGTTAAGGATGAAGATGAAGACTTAAATGAAGAACGATTTGATATTCTTGAGAAGAGCACCTTTACGATGGTAAATGCTCGCTTTTTAGGTCATGAAGTTCTCGAAGACTCTGAGATTCTAAAGGTCCTCAACGACAAATAATGTCTCCGTTATTAAGACAATTCACATCCAGGCCATAGGAACAATAAACATAATTTCTAGCTTCTTCACATGTCAGCTTGGATTTTAATGCTGTCATTCTTAGACATGCCTTCTGTTCTCTTCCACCGCATTCACGAAGACCACATATTGCCGAAACACTTGCTGGGCACTTTAAACTTATGAATGGAGTCCAATGACCACTAGGACAACTTTGACAATTATTCGACCTGTCTTCCTTGCAACCATAACGGCAAACTTGTTCCTTAACTAAACTTGTATCTCTCCCAAGAGCCGTTGACTCATAAATATTGATACCTGCCCACAAAGAGTTCTCTCGAGAGAAAAAAGGAAAGGTGTATTCCTTTATAAACTCTTTTTCTTCTATGTTATATCGCAATTTAAATCGCGGCTTTTTTATTAAATCGATATCTTGGATTTTTAATGATGTGATTCCTTCAATTTTTAATGAGGCCTTTTTCAAATTTCGCAAGGAACAAACCTTAACACCTTCGATTTGAATCAATTCCCCTAATTGCTCGTTCCTTATCGGTACCTTATAAAATAAACAAGAATAGAGATTTGCCTTCTTCCATTCAATAATTTTCTGATAACTACCTACAGGAGAATCAAAAGAAAAAGACTTTCCTTCTTTTATAAGAGGATGAACCTCAGTTACAGGCGCTAGAATGATATTCCCTCTAATCTCAATCATTATCAAACTCAGAAATAGAATGAAGAATTTAATGGCACCTCTATTCATTCAGCCTTACCTTCATACAGCGAAACCCGACATCAAAAGAATCAACACCTTTATCAAAAAACGGCAAAGTAAAAAAATTAAAATCAATACGGCGATGGCCCTTTCCCGACCAAAAGACCCTCTTACCTGCCTGGTGAACAGTAGAGTCCAATGAATGATAGTAACTACTGGGATGGAGGTTCTTACGAGGATATTTTTTATTTACAACATATTCTGCTGGTCCACCAAGAAGCTCACTCACTCCAGACCAGCCCATGCTATTAGGAAATAATGAATAGTAAGACATCTCACGACATTCTTTTGAAAAAATAAGTCTACAAGTATCAGCATCTGCTTTTTTATTGGCACGCTCTGCCTTAAATTGAGGTGACTTTTGTTTACGCACACCAAAGGGATGAGGAGCACTATTTGAACTCGGCGGCCTAGTGAAGATATCTTCGGTAGTTTCCCTACCATGATGAAAAGTTATTGCTGTTCTTACCTGAGAGGAGAGAACCTCAGCTCTTCGAAACGAGCAATAGTCTTCCATCTCATTAGGAAGTAACTCTGATGCCGGTGCGTAATAATCAATAGAGTCATTAGTCTTAGCAAGGTAGATATTCTTTAGGCGCTCCAAAGAACCCTTCTTCTTTACTCCTGCCTTATCTTTTGCCGTCATAGAGATTAACCACTCTCTTATATCAATTCGTCTAACTAAGAACCGATCAATAAAATATCTTATTCCACTTGTATGCCATAATCGTTCCTTGATATTGACGGCATGATTCCCCCAATAAGCACCTTGAGGAAGCTCGACCTGACGACAATTATCATTTAACTCAAGCAAAAGAGGGTTTTCATCAATATTTAGTTCAATGACAAAAGGTTGCTTTCCTTCAAGAGAAGAAGAGATTTGTTTAAAGTTAATAGAAAGATGATGAAACTTTTTCTTATCTTTTAAACTCGTCTTTCGGCCTTCAAAAAAGCATTTAAAGATTTCACTTCGACAAGATTTTAGTTCAGAGGGAATATCATCATTTTCACGATAAAAATGAGGACAATTTTCTTTAATTAAAGGATCGCTAAGAGAAATATTTCCCCTCCAGGCCTTATCAATTTCATCTATGGCCAAGACCCATAAATCAGAGGAAACCGGAGTTTGGACCTTTTCTTTTCCGACCCAAATAGTTGGATATAGAAGCAATGCTAAAGGCAACAGGGTTGCGACAATGATCAGAAGAAGAATTTTTGAGTTAGGCTTAATGTTCACTACCCTAGGCTACTTCATCAATCGCTTTCCTACCACTAACATCAGGTATTCTTGCAGAGAATTTACCTTAAAAAAACACAACCTCAACTTTCCTAGTCGTGCAGGTTGAGGCCAAAAGATTTAGAATATAAGTAGGTGTAAAAAAAGGGTTAGAGATGTTGAATTGGATAGAGCAAGCAAGTGAAGAAGGGAAAGAGATGTTAGAAGTTCTTTCCTTCCAAGATTATATAGATGAGTATGAAAAACATCCTGAAAGAGAATTGAGAACTTCTTTTACATACCTCACTGATATGCTTAATCATTACGGTCGTAACAAAGATGGCTCCTTTGCTTTATTTGATCAAGACCATAATGATAGCCCAGCTGTTTTTGGACAGAAAAAGGTTCAAGAATCTCTTATTCAAAATATTTTAAACTTTAAAGAAGAAGGTTTTAATAATAAATTCATACTTCTTGTTGGCCCTAATGGTTCATCAAAATCTAGCCTCGTTAGAAAAATAATGAAAGGCTTAGAGATCTATAGCAGCACTGACCAAGGTTCTCTTTATAGTTTTAGCTGGATATTTCCCATTGATAATTTTATTAAAGGAAGTTTAGGACTTGGAAGTGAAAAAGGAAGTAGTGATCTTTCAAGTTTTGCTTACCTAGAAGATAAGGATATTTCCGCAATCCTTCCCTCCGAGCTAAAGGATCATCCTCTTCTCTTAATTCCAAGAGAGCATCGCCGCGTGATTATCGAAGAAAACTTAAAAGACAATCCAGATCGTCTCGAGGACTTAAAAAAGACCTATCTATACAACGGAGACCTCTCTAAACGAAACAACATGATTTATGATGCGCTTTTAAAGAATTATAAAGGGCAACATAGAGAAGTATTAAAACACATTAGAGTAGAACGATTTAAAATCAGTAAAAGATATTCAACTGGTGCAGTAACAATTGAGCCTCAATTACATGTTGATGCTCAAATGCAGCAAATCACAATGGATAAAAGACTCGGAAGCCTACCCCCAAGCCTTCAATCACTAAACCTCTTCTCACTGAAGGGAGAAGTCGTTTTGGCCAACAGAGGAATCCTTGAATATTCAGATCTTTTGAAAAGACCATTGGATTCTTATAAATACCTTCTTATGACCATGGAAACTAAGAACGTTAATTTGCATGGAATCCTAACAGAGCTTGATATCTTTTTCATTGGGACGAGCAATGAGATTCACCTAGCAGCTTTTAAGCAGCACCCTGATTTTAACTCTTTTAAAGGCCGCTTTAACTTTGTACGAGTCCCCTACCTACTCGACTACAAGCAGGAAGAAAGCATTTATCGCACTCAGTGTGAAGGGCTAAAAGAAACTAGCTACTTTGAACCATATGCCCTCAGGGCGATTTGTTTATTTGCGATCATGTCGAGACTGCGCTGTCCGCAGGTCAAAAACTATACTGACAAAAAGCTCGCAAATATCGCGACTAATTTAAATCCGATGGAGAAAACATTACTTCTCGCTGGTGAAGGCTCCCCTGATAAACTCGATTATGAATCAAGACAAATTTTAGAGGCCGAAAAAGCAGAGCTCGAGTCAGAGTTTGAATATGAAAATCTTTATGAGGGAAAATTTGGAATTTCTCCAAGAGATATCAAGGCGCTCCTTTACAAGATTTCTTCTAGGCACAGCAATGTTTCATTTATTGATGTCATTGAAAAATTAGAACAACTCATTACTAAAAAGAATGACTTCGATTTTTTAAACATGACTCCACAAGCGGACTATCATCACCCAGCCCGTTTTATCGCCCTTATTAAAGAGTTTTGCTTCAACCTCTTTGACAAAGAATTAAGGGACGCTCTTGGAATGGTGGATGATCGCTCCTATGAGGAGTACATCAGAAAGTATATTGAAAATGTAATTGCCCTTATTAAAGGTGAAAAAGTCAGAAACCACATAACCGCAAAATATGAAGAGGTTGATATTTACAGCATTGAAGAATTCGAAAAAAATATTAACCTTAAAGAAGACGCTACTAAGTTCCGCTCACAAATACTCTCACGACTTGGTGCCTATAGTTTGGATAATCCCGGCCTTAAGCTTGAATATGTTAAAGTTTTCCCAAATCTTTCTGATAAGCTTCAGGAAAGCTTCAGAGAGGAACAAAAGAAAACCATTCAAATCATTTCTCGAAATATTGTTTTCTATGAAGCAGAGCTTACAGAGAAGGACAGTAAAAAAGGTACTCCGCTCTCAAAAGATAACAGAGAACTTATTGACAATATTCTCAATGCCCTTCATACAAAGTATGGGCATTCTAAAGAAGGTGCCATTGCGGTCATAAAGGCCTTAATAAAAGAACGTTATTGATACTAAATGAACATCCTTTATAAAAAGTTTCAGCCCGATCACTTTGAAGCCCGCTATGAGGTACATGAACCTCAAGATGGCATGCGCCTCGATCAATTTCTTCAACGCCATTTCCCTTCATTTTCAAGAGAGCAAGTAAAGGAGAAGATTAAAGATGGTGATGTAACCATTAATAATCGTCCCGGGCGTATGAAGCCAAATACGAAAGTTTATAATAAAGAGCAAGTGACTGTTTTTATCTATAAAACAATCCATGAAGATGAATGGTGGAATGGAGAAAAACTAGAGCTTGAAATCGATCCTCCGATTATTTATGAAGATGAAGGGCTCATAGCGCTTTCAAAACCTCCATTTATGAGCACTCACCCCACTGGTAAGCACCTTTTCTATTGCGCTACTGTTTACTGTGAAGCTCATTGTGGCCATGGCACTCACTCCGTTCATCGACTCGACAGAGAGACATCAGGAGTTCTCCTGGTCGCCAAAAACCCAAAAGCTGCGAATAAATATACTGTTTACTTTGAAAAGGAACAGGTTAATAAATGTTACTTTTTCATTGGGGTAAAGAATGAATCATATGCCAATAAAGAAGAGTTTACGGCCAAAGAAAGGCTCGATACAGGTGGAGAGGGACTTCTAAGAGTCCTTATTGGTTACCATCCTGAAGATGGACCGGCTGGAAAGAGAGCTGAAACTCATTTTAGAATTCTTTACGAAGAAGGTAAGTATATTCTTGGTCTGGCCTTCCCTAAGACAGGTCGCCAGCATCAAATCCGTGTTCACGCCCTGGCCCATGGCTTTCCTCTCCTCGGAGACAAAATATACTATGGTTCATATCCAATGTTTCAAAGCTTTAAAGATCGTTATGCAAAGCCTGAAGACTACGCCTACATGCAGCTCCCTCGTCACGCCCTACATGCAACCGCCATTAATATTCCATGGGAGGGAGGCAGAAGAAGTTTTATTTGTGAGCCTCCAAAAGATATGACGGATTGGATACGTGAAAACCTAAAAATTAATTATGATATTTTTCTAGAAGAAACCAAGGTAACGATTGAAGATTATTTTAACAAATTTTCTAAATAAGAAAGAACGCCCTGAGGACCCTCATTCTCCTCACCTTCTAAGATTTTAGTTGGTTTAAAGTTAAGTCTATTTAAAACTTTTGAAATATTTGATACTCCAACACTATGGGGATGCCCTTCAAACACAGACTCATCATTTAAGGAGTCTCCAAAGAAAAGACTGTCCTCAAGATCACCTAAGTCATAGGCTGAAAGAAACATATTGATGGCCTTCATTTTAGAAATTTCGCCGCACCAGAAATTCATATGAACATTGGAGGTTGAGTAATTGACCTTATGCTCTTTAAAGAATTGAACAATATTGCTCTTAAGCTTTGGGTCAACCCCTAAGTCATAGAGCTCAATGGCACGATCTGCCTCACGCCCAAAACTATCTGCAGAAAGAACGATTTGAGGATATTTCTCAAGAAGTATATTTGTTAGGTTTTCCAAGCGATCAACTTCAGACTTCTCTACCAAGAGCTTATCTTTTAAAAGTCTTCTACCATCTCGCTCTTCAATAAAGGATAAGTTACCCCCTCCTTCAGAAATAACGAATTGAAGATCATGAAAATGAGTCAGGAGAAAATGTGCCCATGATTTTGAACGTCCGGTACAAACAATAAGAGGCACACCGTGCCCCTTTAAAAGATCAATAATATTAAAGAATTCTTTGGTCAGCTCATCACGAAAAGTAAGCGTTCCGTCAAAGTCAGAAAAAACTGTTTTTACTTTCAAATTAATTTAATGGATAAGAAATACCAACAAATAAGGCCGTATAACTATCCTTTACACTAATAGTAGTCTCTACTGTTCCCAATAAATCTCTATAGCCTTCAATTGGAAGGTTTCCAGAAATCCCAAAGTTAGCATTTATCTGACTCTCATATGTTTTCCTATCCCCATTAAGATTAACTCCAATTGGAAGAGAGAAGAATGGGTAGGCTTCATTACCCCAAAAACTAAAACCCTTTGAAACAGTTGGTGCAATAGAAAAAATATTTCTTCTAAGGTCAAACTCTTTAGCATTTGTGTAAGTCACCTTAGTCGAAACACGAGGTTGATTCATGTAATCTGGAAAAAGCTCATAATCAGCTCCAACAAAGAAGCGACTATCGCGCTCTCCACCAGCGATACCAAGGCCAGCATCAACAATCATTTTTTCATTTATTTTTTGAGTGAAACGTCCCTGCACACCAATGCCACCACCATCAGAGGCAATACCAGTAAACTCTGTTGAGACAATACGCTTTTCAGGCATTAGCGGATAAGTCACATATCCTGTTCCGTAGGCCAATGTTTGGACCGGAGCAAAAAGACCAATGAAAATAACAAGTAAGGCAATTTTATTCATAGTTCCAATCCTTTGGGGTACCAAGTCAGTAAGTAGGACTATTTTAAAGATATTAACGCCCATCGGTCAAAGTTTTCTCACCCTATCCATGCACTGCGCCACGGCCAAATCGGAATAATATCAAAGCTCTATTGACACATCCAACTCAGACTCGCTAAATTACGCGCTTACGGTGGCCGTAGTTCAGTTGGTAGAGCGCCAGATTGTGATTCTGGTTGTCGCGGGTTCGAGTCCCGTCGGCCACCCCATTTTTTTCTAAGTAAAACCTTCCTGTTAGACTTTCCCCACTAGATCAACCTTAGAACTACCTACTATTTGGAGAAAATATGTATCGACTTTTTTTGTGGTTCTTCACCTTATTGATGTCCGCAAACTCTTTCGCTCATGGAATAAGTGAAGAGGCCAAGCAGGCGATGATTGAGGGAGGATACCTTCAATACATTTGGCTAGGTGCTGAACACATGGTTACAGGCTACGACCACTTGTTGTTCTTATTTGGCGTAATATTCTTCCTTACAACATTTAAAGATATTCTAAAATTCATTAGTGTCTTTACTCTTGGCCACAGCATCACATTAATTTTTGCAACCTTTATGGGAATCACTGCCAACTACTGGCTGGTGGATGCTGTCATCGCGATAAGCGTTTGTTATAAGGGATTTGATAATAATGAAGGATTTCAAAAATATTTTGGTATGAAAAAGGCTCCAAGCCTTTTAATGATGATTTTCATCTTCGGTCTAATACATGGCTTTGGACTTTCAACGAGATTACAACAACTCCCCCTAGGCGAAAAAGGAATGGGGATGTTGCTAAGAATAATCTCCTTTAATGTAGGTGTTGAGTTTGGGCAAATTTTCGCTCTGGTCATCATGACCATAGTGCTTTCTGGCGTAAGAAAAATGAATTTCTTTAAACGATTTTCAAGGGTCGCTAATGATGGTCTAATCCTAGCGGGCTTTATGCTTTTATTAATGCAACTTCATGGATATTTACACACATCAAGCCCAGATGAGTTTGGGTTTAGTGAAGACAATCACCTTCATCATCACATAAAGCTAGATAGGACAAATAAAACAGAACAAGAACACGACAGTCTCTAGGGAGCCTATATGAAGACTTTAACCTTTTTAATGGCAATTACTTTAACTTCAATCAGCTTTGCTAGTCCAGGCGCTGGTCACTCTCATGACCATGGCCATGGTCACTCACATGGTGAAGCCCCCACGATTAGCAAGGAGAAGACAGGTGAAATTGGAAGAACTCACATTCAAAGACTTGTAAAAGAGAAAAAAATTGATTCTTCTTGGCTAAACTCTGATTTTGATAAGTCTGTGATAAAGAAGAATGAATGGCTTGTAACTTTTAATAATAAGAATGGAGTTAAAGGCAAAAAACTTTATATCTTTTTGAAAAAATCAGGTGAGTTTGTCGCAGCAAATTTCACAGGTAAGTAGTATGTCGCAGACAATAGTTTGACCTATTGTCGCGGCACTTGATCTAACCTTAAAATTCGGCTTAGGACATACGTTCTTGAGAAGAGGTACACCAATGATTGAAATGCTAGTCGGTTTATATATAACAAATGAATCTGATTACTCAAAGTACAGAGAAGGTATGACCCCTATCTTAAAATCGATGGCCGGTGGTTTTGGGTATGATTTTAAAGTCGCTGAAGTTTTGAAAAGTGAAAGCGAGAATAAAATCAATAGAGTCTTCACCATTCACTTCCCTAATGAAGAGAAAATGAATTCTTTTTTTTCCGATCAAGAATATTTGAATCTAAAAGATAAATATTTCAACAACTCTGTCGAGTCAACAACCATAATATCCACATACAAACGTCCGTAAGCATTTTAATCGCGATACAATGTTAGAGAAAGATTTTAATCAAGTTGAAAAGTTCGTTTACACGAAATGTAATTTCAAATACACCTCCCTAAAAGCTGAAGCCGAAGGTCATGAATACGGCGCAGGTATATTCAAATTAGAAGATAGACTTATAAAAGTGCGTAGTTCGAAGATTACGCAAAAAAAAGTCGGACAATTTGTCACCCTCTGGACAAGAAACGCTAATGGAGTTACTCAGCCACATAATATTTCCGACACTACTGATTTTTTTATCATCAATACCCGGAAAGATGATTTATTTGGTCAATTCATATTTCCAATTGAGGTCCTCGAAAAACATAAGATAGTCGCAAGTGTAAAATCAAAGGGAAACGAGGTTTTCGAGTCTACCCTCCATGGGACAAAGCTCTTAATGCTCAAGCAATCAAAACTCAGGATTGGCAGCTAGACTTCTTTTTAATAGTAGATAAAAATACCGATTTAACTCATGCAAAAAAACTTTATCGCATAGTCTAAGTTTCAAAAAGATATTGAAGCTAATTTGGAATAAATTATGAATGATAAGATTTATGGTGAATGCTTTTGTGGAAAAATTAAATACTCACTACTAGGCCCACTAAAGCCTGGAAGATGTTGTCACTGTTCAAAGTGCAGAAAGGCATTCAGTGGGGCCGGCTCTGCCATGACATTTGTTCAAGATAACTCTTTCGAATGGGTAAGAGGTGAAGAGGATTTAAAAGTATATGCCAATCAAGAAAATATAGGTCTTGGCTTTTGTTCTACATGTGGAAGCTCTATTGCCGCCTTAAAAGGTAGAGAAGTCTTTGGAATAACCCTTGGCACTTTGAATGATGATCCTGAAGTAATAATAAAAGAACATATTTTTGTAGGCTCCAAAGCATCTTGGGATCATATAGGTGGAACCTCCCCTTGTTATGATGAATTCCCTACAGATGACTAAGGGACTTTTCTTTCTGGAAGATCGGTCTTTTTCATTGAAAAAAGTTCCTAACATTTGATAGTTCTATGAATAATTAAGGGCTTACCCCCTCTATTCACTAACTTTTAATAATTGAAATAATTGAAATCTAAGCTGGATGTGCTATATAAAGACACGGTTCCGAAAGGTGCCTTATTTAAGTTTGAATCTCTTCGGAGTGAAAAATATCAAAAGTCCGTCGTTTAACCCACTTCGGGCTTTTTTTTTACCTTTTTTAATGTCCATCAAATTATCTACTTTTTTCCAAGGGCAAAATAACAGTAATGAATATCCACTTGAAAGTAGAGGCTCACCAATTTCTCGAAAAGGTCACAGGAAGACTCAAGACCAGTGGCATAAACATTCTCAATTGGGAAATCGATCATCTCTGCTATAGAACCTGCTCCCAATCCAACTACAAAGAATCTAAAATCTTTTTTGAACGTCTTGGCCAATGCCTGATTGAAAGTGAAATCAATGGAAGGCCAATCGCAACTTACAAATTACATGAGCCCATTTTTTTTAAAGACTGGATTATTGACTTAATTGAAGTACCTGCACCGAAGCCCGGTAAAGAAACAAAAGAAGGTTTTGAACACATTGAAGTTGTCATTGATTGTAGTTTTGAAGAGTTTCTTAATCAAAATAGTAAGATTGAATTTGAAAAAACAGGACTCTCAAAAGAACTCAATCCCGAGCTTGAAGTCGAATTTGATAACTGTGCCGTTAAATTTCACCATAAATCGTTAGAACATATTATCAATATTGAGAAAGACTCAAAAGTTATGACGTTCTTAAAGAAGAGCGAGCTTTTCTCCTTATTTAAAGAATATAACCCCTGTATCTCTGGAACTAGACCCCTGGGCATACATTTGCTTAATTCGGATCTTGATGTCCTTTTAAGTTCAGATCGGCCTGAGGAGGTCATTGATAAATCGTATAATTGCTTTGGGAAATTAGAAAACTACTCTCAGCGAATGACCGAACATCAAGGTCTAAAGAGTATCGTGATTAATTTTGAATTTGACGGCCTCCCGATAGAACTTTTTTGCCAAAATAAAAGCGTATATTGCCAACAAGCAAATCTACATTTTTTAATAGAAGGAAGGTTATTAAAGGTTTTCGGGAATTCACTAAAGAAAAAAGTTCTTAATCTCAAAGAAAATGGAATAAAAACAGAGCCCGCTTTCGAAAAACTTCTCAACTTACCAGTGCCTTACAAAAGCCTCATTGAACTTCAAAAGTGTAGCGATAAAGAGTTACGACAAAAGTTCGATTCAATCTTCATAGTCGACTGAATTACTTTTAAAAAATCATGCACATTTGGTTGAGTATTCAATAGTGGCACTTGTCAGAGGACTTGTATTAGAGGGGAGTTCCCCTCACAATAGAGACAAATATAAAGGAGCCACCTATGAATAAATCATTACTATTATTTCTTTATTCTATTACCACTTTTGCTGAAAGTCCAGGCCTCGACAATATCACCTCAAGTGATCTAGACAAAATCTCTAAAGAGTTTTCAGCAAACTTTGTTCATCGTGCTGTCTCCCCGGCAAGTACTCTTGGTAGTATTTTTGGATTTGAAGTGGGACTAATTGCAGGGATTACAGATGCTCCTGATATTGCCGCCATCACCAAGAGGGAGAACCCAACAAATAGTGACCCCTTTGATAAAATCGCTCATGCAGGTCTTTACGGCTCTGTTTCAGTTCCCTTCGGCCTAACCGGCGAACTTGTTCTCTTACCTGAGAGAGACCTAGGCGACGTTAATATTAGTCATACCTCACTTGGCCTTAAGTGGACCTTTTCTGAACTCTTACCAATTCCATTAATAGACCTTGCGATTAAAGGACACTTTAGTAGCAGTAAGATTAGTTATTCAGACACAATTGATAGCGTACTGACGACAATTAACCTTGATAACTCAACTTATGGAGCGACTCTACTTGCGTCTGCGAATTTTCTTGTTCTTGAGCCATTTGTGGGAGTAGGGATGGTTTCACGAAGTACGGATTTAGCCGCGAGTGGATCAGTCTCAATTTTTGATACAAGTTTTACGGCCAATACATCTTCTTCATCAGATGGGACTTCTGCGCAAGTTTTAGCTGGGGTTCAGTTGAATTTGTTGCTGATGAAAATTGCTGCTCAATATGAAAATGTATTTGGCACTAGTGTTACCAGTGCCAAGCTTACATTTGGTTTTTAGAATTCATCCCAAAGAGTGGGCTCTTTTTCTAAACAATTTAGTTTTATTAAAGAAGCCTGCTCATTTTCAACAAAACCAGTTCCAAAGCACTCAAAAGTAGCTACTTCGTAACCACCATCAAAAAACTCTTGGTCATAATTGAATTCAACGATAAATGAATTATCGTCCAAATTTAATACTTCCAAATCTAGATCGTAAATTTCAAGGTCAGCTATATTTAGATATTTTTGAGCCGCTTGCTCCCATACTAATGTCTCTTCATTAGTGGCCGCATGAACAACAGAAAAGTATAGAAGAGAAAACAAGAATGCCGTAAATAGAAACTTCATAAGACCCTCGATTAAGTAGATTTATAAGGGCAGATACATCTCAAAGGATGACTATCTTTGGCAACAAAATGAAGTAATTATTATAGATATTTAAGCGGCTTTTTTGCGCACGTGAAAGGCCAAAGTGAGGGCCTCGATGACTCTATCGATATATTTGGGATTCCACATCTTACCATTATCAAACTCTATGACCTTTACCGCCCTCTTGTAGCGCTCGTGAGAAGGTAACTGCTTATTTTCAGATAAGGTATTATCAAAAATATTGGCGATGCTTACAATCTGGGCCAATTCGTAGATATCATCGCCACCAATCCCCTTTGGAAATCCGTGACCGTTGAATTGCTCATGGTGCTGCTGAATAATCGTTAAAACTTGGGTAGGAATACCTTGCGTCTTACGGAGCATTTTCACCCCTGCAACGGGATGGTCTTGTACAGCTTGAGAATAAAGCCGGTTGCCCTGGTTTTCTAAAACTTTTGGGTCAATTTTTAGCTTTCCGTAATCATGGAAGATGGCCCCCATATATAGGTTTTCCAATACAAATTGATGACCATGACCTAGTGCCATTCCTAAATACACTGAAAGATTGGCAACATTCACAGAGTGATCGGCTACTGTAGAGTTCTTATTAAGCATCAAAGCAATCGCTTGAGATGTGATAGGGTTTTCTTTTATTTGTGAAACGAAATCTGAAACATTCGTTTGGAGATTTTCTACAATCTCTTCATTAAGCTCATCTTCAAAGTATATTTCATAAACTTTTTCTTTAAAATCTTTTGATCGTTTAAAGAAACCTCGACTCTCTTCTCCAAACTCATCAACAAAGGTCGTCTCTTCATCACTGCTAGAAGAATTAATCCAATCAAGAAAGGTCATAATTTCATCAGAAGTGATGTAAATATTCTTTACACCTTTGGCTATAAATAACTCGTACTTATCCGCACCAATTGGGTCACCCTTACTTTTAAATTTAATAAACTTATTATCTACCTTCAGGTAAATATCGGTAGGCAAAGGTCTCTCAGGATCTACCTTAGATAAAATGACTAATGAAAAATCTTCTTCGCTCATGTTATTATCTTCCATAACTAGTAAACTTATCGGCAAAAGATTTGAAGAGTATTAGCTTTATAAAGCCCATAGAAACGAAAAAAGGGCCTTCAAAGGCCCTTTTAGCTATATTATAAGCGAGTAATTTACTTGGGTACTACAATAAAGAAGTCATCTTTTCTAATCGAAGGTGACCAACTGATATCTTCATCATCATAGTTTTCACCTACACTATTATCAATTCTTCGTGAGCTCTCGCGACCAATACTCAAAATTGCTTTTACTTCTTCATCAAGTTTAGGTGCATTTACGTCTCTTTCAACTTGTGCCCGAATCGCTTCAATATCGAGCTCAAAATCTTGAGGTATTTCACCTTGCAGAATTTGTCTCTCACAAGTAACAGATGTGTAGTACTGGAAAATCATCCGAACGTTATGAGACGGTCTTACCTTATTAAGGTCATAAACATTGTTTTTCGGTCCACTAAAACCACGCGCTGGTCTCATCTCAAAGATACGGTCAGGGGCATCTCTTAGTGCCTCTCTATCCCCACTACTTATTCTTGCACTTTGACTTGAAGTAACACTTTTCTCAAAACCTAAAAACTCACAAACCCTATCTGCAGAAGTTTCGTAAGTTTTGTCTTTATCAGCAAACCATATAGAACTAGTTAATGGAGCTTTTAAGATATTTTTACGGTGGTTCATCAATTGATCGTAATCATAAGACTGGACAATCCTTCCAGACCTCTCTCCACGAGCAACAGCCTGGCTTTCAAGAATTCTCTTTTCAACTTCATCGACTCTGTCAGCGACTGAGCCTTTATATCTTTCGGCTTTTGTAATGAGGCGAGTTGTACCAAATTCCTCCTTACAAATTAGAAAGTCTTCCATAGAGAAGTTACTCGTATTTTCTGTACCTTTATTAATCTCATAGTAAATCACCTCACATGGGTGAGTATAACTATTGGCCAGTACCGACGGGCTACCTAATGCCAATAATGCTGCTAATCCAAAAAGGGTCTTCATTTTCTACTCCTCGAAAGTAAACAAAAAAATAAGTATTCACCCCATTAATAAGCAAAGAAGATGCCAAAAATTCGCCCCTAACCACCTGAAATTATATTCCCTACATGTCAAAAATACCTACTTCAACTTCAAGGTGTCGAAACTTTAGACGAAGATTCCCATTGACCACAAAGGTAATATTAGAGAGGTTAAGCCCCATGGATATACGAGTTATTGTCTTTGGAATGGTAGTTGTTTTGGCGTTTCTCTTTATAGGAGCGAAGTTCTTTGTTCCTAGAGAAAAGGAGCGTTCGAAAAAGGAAGCTCTTTTTGTAGAGGCCATCAAGGTTTTTAAAGGTCAGCCTAGCAAAGAGAACTATGATGAATGTATAGAGACAGCAAGAAGTTTGCCTCAGTACAAAGGCAACTCCATAGATGAAATCAAAAATATCCTAAAAGGCGAAGGGATTACTTTTTCTTAAGAACCATATCGATTATCAATTCTTCCTTTAAAATAAATGCCCTCAAGTCAAAACCATCTTTTATGGGGTTCAGTATTAGATCAAAATCTAAAGGCTTTTGTTTATTCTTTGATTTTAAAATACCTTGGCAGGTAAAAGTACCATCCTCAACCTTTATTTTTGCCTTATTAAAAGTCAACGCTTCGTAAATGGCATTGTCTTTAAAAACAAACTCACCCTTCTTTAAATTTGCTCCCTCAAAGATTATAAGGGCCCTAGTGAAGTCTAAAGGCTTCATCTTCTCGCCCTCTTTAAAGGTGGACGTTCCGTTTTTAGACAATTCGTAAGTTCTTGGATTTCCCTCAGTTAAGACAGATAAGCTTGCAAATGTGTCAGTAACATAAAATAAAAGAATAAACAGAGTTGAAAAACCTAACAAAAGTTGAAATATTCTTCTCATGTACTTTAAACCCCTTCTTGCCTTTATCTTTATAAAGCTTCTTTCTTTTACCTATAGATATAAATATCTTAACCCAGAGGTTTTAGAAAAAGTTAAAAAGGAATCCAGTAATTATATATTCTCACTATGGCATCAAAACCTTATCGGTGCGATTCTTAGTCAAACTGGCAAACCACATGCAGTCATTGTTTCTCCTTCAAAGGATGGAGAACTTGTGGCGAAGGCCTGTGAATGGATGGGCCATGTCACAGCAAGGGGCTCATCCTCTAGAGATGGCCAAAAAGCGCTAAGAAAGATGATCGGTTTTTTAAAAACTAAGTTTCCGGGTGCGATAACAATTGATGGGCCGAGAGGACCTGTTAAAGAGATTAAAAAGGGAATTTTTGAGTTGGCCTATTTATCAAAAAAACCAATTATTCCATTCACAATAATCCCAAGTCATTATTGGGTTTTAGAAAAATCTTGGGACAAGTTTCGTATCCCTCGGCCTTTTACAACCTTTTATGTCCATTTTGGCGCACCCCTCAATATTAATAAAACTGATAAAGCTGACTCTTTCCATACGGCGTCATTGGACCTAAAGCAGCAATTGGAACGGAGCGAATCTCATATAACTTCAATACTTGGCCAAAATTAAAAAAAATAAGCTATTCAAACTTTTCCCCTTATACTTTTCATTGAAACCTTGTTATTTCTCACTAGAATACTCCCTAAGAATCAATTTAATAATCATCATCATAAGAAGGAGAATACGATGTCTAAAGAAATGGAAATGCTACTAGTCGGATCAAAAACAAAAGAAGCACTTAAGTCTACAGGTCTTAATGTTTCAAGTGAGGCTCTTGATAAGCTAAATGAAAGAGTTCATCAGCTAGTTAAAGATGCTCAAGAAAGATGTGTTAATAACGGAAGAAAAACTGTTAAAGCAACTGACTTCTAGTCATTGATTTATTTTTTTTAAAGCCGGTTAAAGCCGGCTTTTTTTTGCTTATGAACTTAAAAGATAAATTAACAAAAGAAATTCTCGACACCACTTGGGAACCCTTGGCACAACACTTTGCTCAAGGCTCAGTTTATCTTCTTGATGAAGATCTAGATATAATTGAAGTCGGCGTGTCTATGGCAGAAGACAACATCAGTACGATAAAAACTTGGCTAGATGATGGTCTCATGTCGACACCAACACCCGAGGAAGCTACGCTCTTTGCCAAAAATGAAGATATTCTTTTTAAAATGCTCATAATCGAACCCTATGTACTCATTCAGAGGAGATTTCAAGGATGATCCGTAACTTTAGCTTCTTTGTTATTTTGATTAACCTTATTGTCAGTTGCCAAGCTCCGCGCCCCAAAGACCTAGGTTCAAAAATTGTAGAAGGAAAAAGTATTTTATCCAAATGTCCTGATTCACCGAATTGCATTGGTAGTCATTATCCAACGGATGTTGACCATCACCTTAATCCACTCAAATATGAAACCACCAAAGAGAATGCCAAGAAACTTCTCTTATCCATTTTAAATAGAACAGATAATGCTAAAGTGATTACAAATGAAGGTGATTACATTCATGCAGAGTTTACGTCTTCAATTTTTAAATTCGTTGATGATGTAGAATTCAACTTTCAGGAAGAAAACCTCATTCATTTTAGAAGCGCTTCGCGAATGGGCCATTCCGATTTAGGTGCGAATAAAAAAAGAATGGAAACAATTACTTTTCGATTTTACCAAAACGACATGTAAAGAAACCTTCAAAACTCAATAGTTTCAATCACTTATAATTCAACTTACCTCATATAAATCAGCAAATGTTTACAAACTTATGCTAAATTTGTAATGAATAGTAAATATTTAGTCATAATACGGTGGAATTTTCAGGAAATATAGATGCTCAAAAAACCTCAACAATCTTGCAGCGATTGTCCATCACTATCAAAAGGTGTTTTTTGCTCCCTAGGGCAAGATGAACTAAAAGAAGTGAGTGGTCACAAAGTCACTAACATCTATAAGAAAGGACAAACTCTCTTTGTACAAGGTAATCATCCGTTTGGATTATATTGTATAAGTTCAGGGAATATTAAAGTAACCAAAATTGGAACTGACGGAAAAGAATCGATCGTTAGAATCGCAACTGCTGGTGACGTTTTAGGCCACAGAAGTCTTTTCACTAATCAGTACTACATGGCGACAGCAACTGCGCTAGATGACACAAAAGTTTGCTTTCTTGATAAGAAATTCATTATGAAAGTTATTAAAGATGAACCATCTGTTTCAATGAGCATCATCGAAAAACTATCTTCCGACATGGGAGCTGCTGAGAATAAACTTTCCTCACTTCATCAAAAAAACGTTCGTGAAAGGCTAGCCGAACTTCTTCTACTTTTAAAAGAATCTCATGGACACATTGAACAAGATGGACGCATTCGTCTTGATATAAAACTGACACGAGAAGAAATGGCCACAATGATAGGTACGGCCAATGAAACGCTCATTCGCTTTGTTTCAGAATTTAAAGAAGCAGGATTAATTGAGCAAGATGGTAAAACAATTTACATCCTTAAAGAAGACGAGCTTATGGTATGGGCCGATCTAGCTTACTAAATTCTCTTAATTACATGATATAGATTATATTTTTATTCTTAAGACTCCCCTATAGTAAGGGCATGTCAATTAAGATAGAGAAAAATAATATCATTAATCTTAGCGAAGATATCATAAGAAGAGTTGAAGCGATTGCTCAAAGCCACTTCTATACCACACCATCAGAGCTTTATTATGAAGACCATACCCCGCTGGTTGCTTACCTTATAAAGTCAGGAAGAGGGAAGCTATTCAAAAAAAGAAGAAAAGAAATCCCCCTCGGTCCTGGCAACTTGGTTGGGCTTATTGAATTAATGAATAGCGAACCGAGTACTTATGGTGCTCAAATAGAAGCTCATTCAACTTTACTATTTCTCGATCGCTCTACGATACTCGAAATCATTGACCATAAAATAGATAATGATTTAACAAGTTTGTTCAACAATCTCCTAATTCACGCCTAAAGCCTCTCAAACAATTCCTATTGACCCTCAGCAATATCCTATTAAAACATGATCTAAATCATGTTAGAAAATCAAAATAAATTTATTATGTAGTTAACTTACATAAGGAATAAAATATGAAAAATATTGTTCTGTGTGCTTCGCTAAATGATGAGAGCTTGGATTTGCTAAAAGATCTTAAGAACTCATCTTTACTTGAAGACTCTAACGTTCACTTAGTCCATTGTTTTGAAGTTCAGCTTTATACGGCTGACTTTGCCCCCTATGTTTATCCAACCGAAGACAAATATCCAGAGATTGAGAAAGCTTCTAAAAACATTCTTAAAGGCGTTGAAGAAGAGTTAAAAGCTAATCCTTCAATAAATTCATTTGAAACAAAAGTATTCTTTTCTCAATCACCAAAACAGAAAATTAAAGAGTACCTCGATGAGGTAAAAGCAGATGTTGTAGTTGTTGCAACCAGAGGAAAACACGGTATAGCGGGGCTATTCTCTAGTTCTTTTGCCGAGTTTTTAGTTAAATTTTCTCCGTGTGATGTTCATATACTAAGACCAAAGAATATTTAACCAGGTAAGAATGAAAATAACAATCGAAGCGCAGGTTCAATGTTCGCACTGTGGGGATAAGGTTGTGACGCCTTTTGAAGACGAAGGGGGACACAGCTTTTGTTGCCAAGGCTGTATGAGCGTTTACCAAATACTACAACAAAGCAATCTTCAACAATTCTATAATATACAAGAGAAGACGGACGATTACACAAGATCTGTTAAAAACTTAAAGAATAAAGAATTTAAATATTTAGACAATTTAAAGTTTATTGAAAAGTATACACATGACATTGAAGGCTTCCTTAGTATGTCTTTTTACTTACAAGGAGTTCATTGCTTGGCATGCCTGTGGCTTATTGAGAAACTTCCTGAGCTCGTTGAAAATGTCATGCACTCCCGCCTAGACATGGGGAAAAGCTTAGTCACAATAACTCTTAGAAAAGGCGAAAACTCATTCTCTGCTGCTGCAAAATGCTTAAACAGTCTAGGATATGACCCCTACCCCATTTCAAATCAAACCGAATTGAAAGAAAACCAACAAAAAGAAGAGCGCTCCCTTTTACTAAAAATTGGAATCGCTGCTTTCTCTATGATGAACATCATGCTCTATACTGGCAGTGTGTATGCAGGAGCCAAAGGGCTTTTCCAAGTTGGATTTGGGTATTTATCTCTTCTCTTGGCCATACCTGTTGTTTTTTACAGTGCTATTCCATTTTATAAATCGGCCATAGGCGCCATCAAAAATAAGAAAGTAAATATTGATGTTCCACTAAGTCTTTCCATTATCTTTGGTTTCATAGTTAGTAGCGTTTTTGTTGTCCTACAAAAAGAAGAGTTCTACTTTGATTCAATAGCTACCCTAACCTTTTTGATACTTCTAAGCCGTTATATTTTAAAAAAGGCACAACAAAAAAGTCTTAATAAGAATGACCTTTTAAGTATTTTTCAAAGGGAATCCACTTACAGAAAAATTTTTAATACAGAGAATTTTGAAGAAGTTTTGCCTGACCAATTAAACCCAGAGGATATTGTAAGAGTTGGAGCTAATGAGATTATTCCCTGTGATGGTGAAATAATTAAGGGCACAACCAGGATTAATCTCAGTACTCTAACGGGCGAGAGTCAATCGATATTCCATGGGCTTAAAAGCCAAGTTTATATGGGTACCCTAAACCTAGGGGATACCGTAGAGATTCTGGTAAATAAAACTAATCAACAGACAAGAATCGGACAATTGCTTTTAAAAATTCAAAATGAAAAGAGCGAGAGATCTCAATATAATTTTATTACCGATAAGGTTAGTAAGTACTTTGTATCGCTTGTTCTTCTCTTAGCAACCATTGTTTTTTGTTACTATTTATTTAAGACTGACCTTGTAAATTCCCTTGAACACACTTTGGCCTTAGTTATTGTTACATGTCCCTGCGCGCTTGGACTCGCAACCCCCCTCACCTTTAGTCGTATCATGGCCTTAGCTCAAAGAAATGGTCTTATCATTAAATCAGAAGATGCTATCGAGCGCTTAAGCAACATCAAGAATATCTTTTTTGATAAAACAGGCACTCTTACTACAGGAAACTATCAGGTTACAGAGTTTGAATATTTCACTTCAAGAAGTGACCAACAAATAATTTTGTTAAATATACTTTTCTCACTCGAATCCAAGTCAAATCATCCCGTAGCACTGTCAATTGTAAAATGGTGCAGCACTCACAATAATCATTTAAAAAATCTTCAATTAATAAACTTTGAAGAAGTACTGGGCAAAGGTGTTAAAGGCTTCGTAGAAGATCAATACTATGAAGTCTCTACTACAGATACTGGAAAAGGGTACGTAAATGCCAACCTTTATAAAAATGGCGAAAAGGCCCTTAGTCTCAAATTAAGTGATGATATTAGGAATGACTCACATATTACTCTTGAAAAACTCAGGGGCCAGCATTTTAAAACATTTCTTGTTTCAGGAGATAAAGACTCCGTTGTTCAAAAAGTTGGCAAAGGGCTTTTATTTGAGCCAGAAAACATTCATAGTGAAGTCCCTCCTGAAAAAAAATCACTCATTATAGAAAAGTACCAAAACTCTCTTTTTGTTGGTGATGGGGCCAATGATTCTCTCGCGTTTAAGAAAGCGGATGTAAGTATAGCCACCCATGGTTCGGTTGAGATGTGTCTTCGAACATCTGATATCTTTTTAGGAGAAGACAAATTGGAACTTATAAACTATTCCATTGTTCTCTCTAAGAGAGCGATGAAAGTCATTCGCATTAACCTAGGATTTTCTCTTATTTACAATATAATCGGAGCATCATTGGCCATAACTGGTTTTATTGGACCACTTGAAGCCGCAATAATTATGCCAATAAGCAGCCTAACTATTTTAGGGATTACCCTCTATCACACGAGAAATGGAGTCACGCTTGGAAATTCTTAATATCCTTATTCCAATGGCACTTTTTTTAGGGTCTTTTTTTGTTTTCTTATTTATTTGGGCAACGAAGAGTGGTCAATATGATGACCTCGATACACCCAGTAAAAGAATGCTTTTAGAAGACGAAGTTGATTTAAAAGAATAACACATCACAACATATAATGAGAGGAATGACTTATGACGACAGAGACTAATTCTCAAGATTTTGAGACTTTTTCCTACGATGACAAACTCACGAAGATGTTTGTTATCGCCACATTAATCTGGGGGGCGGTAGCACTCTTCTTAGGTGTATGGATAGCTTTTGAACTGGCAAGCTATAAACTAAACCTCGACCTGCCCTGGTTTACCTTTGGTCGACTAAGGCCGCTACATACCAATGCGGCGATTTTCGCCTTTATAGGTAATGCTATTTTTGCCGGCGTTTATTACTCAACACAAAGGCTTCTCAAAACAAGATTAGCGAGTGACCTTTTGGGAAGAATACATTTCTGGGGCTGGCAACTTATTATAGTAGGTGCTGCCATTACTCTTCCTCTAGGGATTTCATCTGCAAAGGAATATGCAGAACTAGAGTGGCCTCTCGATATATTAGTCGCTGCCATTTGGGTCACCTTTGGTATTAACTTTTTTCTGACTATACAGAAAAGAAGAGAGCGCCACATATATGTAGCGATTTGGTTTTATATTGCTACGATTATTACTGTTGCCGTTCTTTATGTTGTAAACAACTTAGCGATTCCAGTTAGTTTTATGAAATCCTATTCCGTTTTTGCCGGTGTTCAGGATGCTCTTGTTCAGTGGTGGTACGGTCACAATGCAGTCGCCTTTTTTCTTACAACACCTTTTTTAGGTCTAATGTATTACTTCATCCCAAAAGCCATAAACAGACCTGTTTATAGTTACAGACTTTCTATTATTCACTTTTGGTCGCTGATCTTTGTTTATATTTGGGCCGGTCCTCACCATTTACTATATTCAACTCTTCCGGAATGGGTTCAAACTTTAGGAGTTGGTTTTTCCATTGCTCTTTGGGCACCTTCTTGGGGAGGTATGATCAACGGACTTTTAACATTAAGAGGTGCTTGGGATCGCGTTAGAAGAGAGCCAATCCTCAAGTTTATGGCCACAGCAGTCACCTTTTATGGGATGTCCACTTTTGAAGGCCCACTTCTTTCAATAAAGTCTGTAAATTCCCTTGCTCACTTTACAGACTGGATTGTGGGACACGTTCATTCTGGAACAATTGGTTGGAACTACATGCTCACGTCAGGCATGATCTATTTTATGGTGCCTAAACTTTGGAATACAAAGCTTTATAGCGAACGCCTTGCAAACATCCAGTTTTGGTCATCTACAATAGGCCTTCTCTTTTATATCGTGTCTATGTGGGCCGCTGGTATTACCCAAGGACTAATGTGGAGAGCAATCGATGACACTGGTAAACTTGTATACAAAGACTTCGTAGAAACTGTGGATAAGATTATTCCCATGTATTGGTTAAGAGCATTTGGTGGGACACTTGTTCTCATTGGGTTCCTTATTCTCATCTATAACGTTTACAAAACTATAAAAAATGCACCAAAAGATCAGGTGGAAGAAAAATTTAAGGCACTTCCTTTAAGTGCAGTACCTTTAGATACTCATGGGGGTCGACATAGAAAACTTGAGGGACTCCCCCTTCTTTTTTCTGTCTTGGCCTTTTTGGCAATTTTAGTAGGATCAGTTATTGAGTTGGTTCCTTCACTTGTTTCAAATCAATTCATAGTAATGGATGCTAGAGTAAAACCCTATTCTGCACTTGAAGTGGCGGGAAGAGATGTTTACGTGCGAGAAGGTTGCTATACATGCCACAGCCAACTTGTAAGACCTTTGATTGAAGACAAGTTACGCTACGGTCGAGTTAGTGAAGCCGCCGAATATGTTTATGACAGACCATTTCAATGGGGTTCTAGAAGAATTGGTCCTGATCTTCATCGCATTGGGAAGAAGTACGGGAATATTTGGCATTATCGTCATATGCTCAATCCTCGTGAAATCACCCCCCTATCAATCATGCCAAACTATCCGTGGCTGTATAAGAATAAAGTAAAGTTTGAAGTTCTTACTAAAAAACTAAGTGTCTTAGCTGCTTTAGGAGCCCCTTACTCTGAAGAAGAATTAAAACAAGCTCCTGCTATGGCAAAAGCTCAGGCCAAACTAATTATAGACGAACTCATTGCTGATGGAGTTCCTGAAAAAATGGTCAACAAAGAGATCATTGCATTAATAGCTTATCTTCAAAGATTAGGTGTTGATATGGCAGAGGAGAAGAAAGATGAAGTCACAAGTACTAAGTAATTTTGCGTGGACAGATTTAACTGTTTTGGCTTTTGTCATTTTCTTCGCCTTTTTTATATTTGTTCTTTTTTGGACATTTAGAAAAGGAAGTAAGAGTTACTATGATAGTGCGGGGAATATACCCTTCAATGAAGACGAAGGTGAGCCCAAATTAGGAGATAAGAAATGAACGAGGATATTAAAAAATCAAAAGCAAATAATATCATTCTAAATAAGAGTGAAGAGAACCTTCTTCTCGAACACAACTATGATGGAATTGAAGAATTCGACTATCCCCTCCCTGCCTGGTGGGTTTGGACTTTTATTGGTGGTGTCACTTTCGGAATTTTCTATATTTACTTCTACAACTTTGCAGGAGCTCCAAGCCTCAAGGAAGATTTCAAGATCGAAATGGCGGCCATCGAAAAAGTGATCACCGCTCAAAGAAAACTCACGGGGAACTTTGATATGGCAGACTTTAAGAGCTGGCAGGGCGGAGAAAACTCAATGCAAATGGCAGCTGTCGTTTACGAAGAAAATTGCCTTTCCTGCCACGAAGAGGGCGGTAAAGGAGACATTGGCCCAAATCTTACCGATGAATTCTGGCTTAATGTAAATAAGGTCAGTCCAGATGTTTTATATGGTTTCATCCTTAAAGGTAATGAAGATAATGGAATGCCTGCATGGGAAGATATGCTTTCAAAAGAAGAACTCTACGCAGCTGTTCAGTTTGTTTTAAGCGTCCAAAATAAGAATTTACCTGGAAAAGAGCCTCAGGGAAAAAAGCTTTCAGAATAAAGGAATAAATGACAAATAACCGCTTTGAACTCCATGAAGAAAGATTGGGAACCACTGATGAGTATGGCCAAAGGGTTTATATTCATCCAGAGGACGTCTCGGGTCCATGGAGAAACCGAAGAACAATCTTCAATTGGTTTTTAATCGGTGTCTACCTTGTCATACCCTGGATACATTTCAAGGGAAAACAAATTATTCTTTTAGATATTCCCCATAGAGAATTCACTTTCTTTGGCATGACCTTTTACGCCCACGATGCTCCATTAGTTTTGCTATTACTCCTTGGCTTTGTTTTCGCCATGGGATTTATCACAAGCATATGGGGAAGAGTCTGGTGTGGTTGGGCCTGTCCACAGACGGTTTTTATTGATACCATCTATCGTCAAATAGAAAAGCTTGTCGAAGGGAAGGCCCGCCAACGACAGAAGCTAGACCAATCGCCAATGAGTTTTAAGAAGTTTGGTAAGAAATTACTTAAATGGTTCCTCTTTACTGTAGTCACTCTTCACATTACTCATTCATTGCTCGGGTATTTTGTCGGGGCACGAAAATTATTTTGGATTTCTCTTTCCCCCCCAACAGAACACATGACTCTTTTCATCATCATGATCTCCATTACGGTGATTTTTCTACTCGATTTTGGCTGGTTCAGGGAACAATTTTGTATCATTGCCTGCCCTTATGGCCGCCTTCAGTCGGTCATGATGGATGAACACAGCCTAGTAGTAGCCTATGACACAAAAAGAGGAGAACCGAGAAGAGGCCAAGTCGAAAGTTCTGATGAAGGCGACTGTATCAACTGCTATCATTGTGTAAAGGCTTGCCCTACTGGAATTGATATTAGAAGAGGCACTCAACTCGAATGTATTGCATGTACCAATTGTATTGATGCTTGTGATGATATCATGGCAAAGACTCACAAAGAACCTGGTCTTATTCGTTATGATACTGAGGCTGGACTAGAAGGCAAAGAAACAAAGAAACTTAAACCTCGATCATTTATCTACTTAACTGCACTATTTATAATTTTTGGTATTCTCATTTATAGTATTACAGATTCTGGAAAATTAAAGGCCACTTTTATAAGAGGATCAAGAACGCCTTACCAACAGGTCCAACTAACCGATGGCACCAATCAAGTCATTAACCTCTATAGAGTTAGACTCGACTATAAAGACAAACATGAATTAAATATCCACTTTAAAATAAAGAAAGGCGGACTCCAAAATAAGATTACTTTTGCGACCCCCAAAAATCCATTATTAATGATTGGTGGAAAATCAAAGTCAATTATTATGCACTTTAAGTTTGATCAGTCGGATTTAACAAATGGCAACCGGATTATCATTCTTCAATTTTTAGACGATGGTAATCGTGTTTTACTTGAGAAGGAGGTTAAGCTTGTCGGACCTCTTAGTTGAAATTTCACAAGCAAGTCTTGCAGGAGTCATTCCTATTGGACTTACTGCTGGATTTCTAGGAAGTCTCCACTGCATAGGTATGTGCGGAGCTTTTGCAGCAAACTCTTCCTCTCAATGGTCACAACTTTTTTCTTATCATTTTGGAAAACTTATAAGCTACTCCCTCCTTGGACTATTTGCAGGCTTAATGGGCTCTAGTTTAACCGCATTATTTAAGGATCCCTATCTTAAGGCAATCCCAGCCATCTTTTTAGGTTTATTATTTATCTGGCTAGGTGTTAAGAGTTCATTAAATAAGAAACCTACTTTTAAATTTCCTACTGTTTTTAATCGATTGATTTCAAAAAATCTGACGAAGACATATCACCTAAGACCAGGTGCTTTTAGATCTTTTTCTATTGGCTTTTTATCGGCACTACTTCCTTGTGGACTTCTTTATGGCGTCATTATTAGTTTCTCAGCGCTACAAAGTCCTCTTCATGGGGCGATAGGCATGGCCAGTTTTAGTCTTGGCACTTTGCCAGCTCTTACCCTTGCTCCTAAATTAATTATTAAAGTATTAGAACCTATAAAGAAGTTTTGGCCGAGACTTACGAGTATTTCTCTTTTGTCTCTCGGCCTTTTAACTATAACTTATCGTTTGGTGTTGGCCTATGAACAAGCAAATTGTCACTGATTCAAAAAAGAAAATAGATCTAGAAGGCTGGCTCTTCTATCTCCTTCTTTTTTCGGTCATTGTTGTATTACCCTTAACTAGTGCTATTTGGTTACTATCGGTAGCTTAAGGCCTACTTCAAGTAACTCTTTAGCTTATTCAAAACCTCTAACTCATCTTTAGGGATATGAGTTCCTGAGGTACCAGTAAAGCCTATTTCCAAAATCTCTTTATACTGTTGATAACATTTTCTAGCAAACTTGGATTTTGGGTAATTTTTAATACAATTTTTTAAATATAATTCTGAAAGAGAATAAAAATAGCTGTGTTCAAGTTCATTATCAATTCTACCTAACCAAAATAGAACTTCAGGTACCTTTTCTGACTTTGGAGCTCTGTTTACATATCGGTATAAAGCTCCGGCCGCAACAAGAAAGTCTACATCAGAAGAATCACCATCCACTTCACTTTCATCTAAATGTTTCTTAACAAAGTTATCGAATTCCTTTTCATTTTTCAAAGATCCGTCAAAGCTGTCTTTCTTCCAGCGTTTTAAATCTACGACCCAATTTGTTAGTGTATTCTTTAGATTATTAGGTAGATCAGTGTTGCCCTGATATCTCTCTAAATAAGTCAGTGCCTTTTGGGGATTATAAAATACTTTTGTATATATCGTTAAAATCCTTTTAAGAGATTTTTCAATAGTAAAATCTAAATAATAAGTGTTCTTTGAGTTCTGAATGGCCCTTAATGCTTTATTTTTAGCGAGACGAGACTTTATTTCTTTTTCATATTGAACTATCGCTGAACTATAGTTCCTTATCAAAAATAAATAATCTGCATATTCATAATCATTATAAAACTGATCCCTCTTTATAGTGTGAAATTGCCTAAACGTACTCGATACACCTTTAGGTAGTTGTGTATGGCAAGATATACACATTTCTGCTGTTTGCTTTAGTCTAGTTCTTGCAAAAGATTTATTTTGAGTACTAAAGTTTTCATAAGTTTGCTCTAAGTGATTCGTAACGATTTCAAAACTTGGTTGAAAGCCTGGTGTACTTATCTTCTTTAAATGTTTTGCATTCTTAAAAGCGGTTTTTAACTTTAGAAGCTTAGTTTTAATATAGGCTTCCGCATTCGGATCATTGAAGCGCATCTCATTTGAGGCATAAGGGAGCAGTGACACAAAAGTTGAGAATATTTCATTCATGGCCTCTTTGGTCGTTTTATACTCTCCATTAATATTAGTTAATGAAACTACAAAAAAACATACAACAAAAAACAGACCTTTTTTGGCCATAACAAACATCCTTATAAAGTTTTTTATATTGTATCTGATAACCCCCTTCCTTGGAATAAGAAGGGGGATTTATTTTGAACTAATGGGCGCAATCGATACACTGTTGAGCAAAAGGCAATGCCTTTAGGCGGCTACTAGAAATCTGAGCACCACAATCTAAACAGATCCCATATAAGCCTTTTTCCATTCTTCTAAGCGCTTGGTCAACTTTCTCTAACTCTTTTACGTCTAGTAAATCAAGAGCATCCATCACTTGATCATTTTCAATCTCTTGAGATTGATCATCAATATCTGCAGAAATAGGATTTTCCCTAATTTTTTCAATATTGATTTTACCTAAACTCTCTATCAAGTGTTCTCGCTTAGCTAATAACATATTTCTATATTCTTTAATTTCTTGTGCTTGCATATATTCCCCTTTTAGTGACCTGGATGATGTTCCTGTCCCTCTATTTGTTTCTCGATTTTTCCAATCACTTGATCGATGGTCTTGTACATGTTGTCAGAACTCGCTTTAGCATGAAAGTCATGTCCTCGATCTAAAACATTCACTGATGCAATATGCTGATCATGCTCAACCAAGCAAGTCCAATCAACATTGGCATCTATTGAGAAATGCTTCTTTGCTAAATTTTCTAACTTCTCCCTTATTCTTCCATCAATACTTTTAGTATGCTCCATGTGGCGAAAAGTTATTTTCAGATTCATTCCGTACCTCCATTGGTAATCAAACTCTAATACACCGCTATTATCTTCTTAATTTGGAAGCAATCACTGATTAGGAATATTGGAAAAATTGATAATTATCACTTTTTGGAAGGTCTTTAATTATTGGAAGGACTAAACCAGCATCTCGGTCTCTCACCAGCTACTTCTAAAGCTTCATCACCATTACGATAGCAAGAACCAATATTAGGATCTAAAGGGTCAAATGGCTGGGATGGTGGGACAGAACAAAGAGCTCCCGAAAGTACAGTATCTAATCGACATTGTGGTTTTGGATGAGAGTAAGTGGTTTCCCACACTTCTGTATGATCGTTAAGTTCAATACTTGGCATTTGGTGATAGTTTTTTAAGCTTGCAAAAACGCGGGCCATGGAGAGACCAGTCAAAGCAGTGCGTGTACATATAGGGTTATTGCCACAGTGACTTTCAGCAAAGTCGACCTCTTTTTTATTACTTAATACATCCAAATTAATCGTTTCAAGAGGATTATTAAAGAAAAGAGGTAAGCACTTCGTTCCTGCAAAGTAATCGGCTTGGCCTTCGGCACTTGACCAGCTCCGTTTATTTGAGTTTCCTCTTTTCTTTTTTGGCGCCCCACCCAAGTGATGGCCAATTTCATGACAAAGGATTCCAAGCAGGCCATCTTTTGTTAGTTCTGTATGCCGAGTCATTCCTCCATATAATGAAATGATGGGGTTATTGTCATCGTCTCTTGTAGCAGAAGCATTTACCTTTGGGTTTTCCCAATCTAATTCGATTTTTAATTCTTTATTTAATCTCTTAGTAACGATGGGTTGCATTTTAGATTTGAATGTCTCAATTACTTCATCAATCTGATATTTTTGAGGACCAGTGATATTTTTATTCTGTGAAATAGGGAAACTTAAATTGTTTTCAGGAAAACAGTCTACGGCTTGAACCGGTAACTCTGTCATACCAATGATTAGTAAAGAAAAAGTTAATTTATTAATCAAGTTTAGCTTTTTTGTCATCGCTCTTCCCCATGTTTTACCTTTATAAGGAAATTAGTCGAAATTAAACATGACCTATATCAGGTTTTTACATGCTCAATAATACAATCAAAGAGATTTTGTATCAGGAACAACTTGTTCCCGTATTTATAAACTGACCTTGAAAGTACGAAATGGAATTCATTCAACGCACCATAGGAGGTCGCCATGAAATTTAAACAATTAATAATAAGAGTACTTATTGCTTTTTTGGCCATGGGAGTAGCGGCAGCATCCGTACCTGTTGAAGTTATGGTTCCGATCGAAGATGTTTATTCTCCGAAGGGTTTTGACTCCAATGACAATTCGCAAATCATTATTTCGGGTTACCTACCAAATCTTTGTCATCAAGCTCCTAAGTCCATAGTAAAAATGGTTGATGGAAAAGTAGACATTAAAATCGTTTCGTTAAAATATGATCCATCTAATCCTTACTGCCCAGAAATGATCGTTCCTTTTGTTGAGGCCATAGATCTTGGTGTTATGGATAAAGGCGTTTATGATATTGTCGTAAATGATCAATCAGTCTTTGAACGTAGGGCATCTCTACAGGTAGATGAAGCTTCGTCTGATGCAATAGACGATTTTGTTTACGCTGGGGTTGAATACATCGAAAAATCTGCAGGAAGCTGCAGAGTAGTGTTAAAAGGCTACAATCCTAGTGACTGTTTTGTTCTTGATCAAATTGAAATTGTCGACAATAACAAAGATGTTTACAGTATTCTTCCTAAGATGAAACAAATCTCTGACTTCTGTGCCCTTAAAATGGTTCCATTTGAATACGATGTGATCGTTCCGAGTAAACTGAAATCTGATAAAGTTCTTCTTCATGTAAGAAGTATGGAAGGAAAATCTATAAACTCAATCTTTCTAAATGTTAATGCTCGCTAAGAATAAGACTTAGGATTAAAAAGGGTCACTTGTGTGGCCCTTTTTTTATATCTTTTCGCAATGATTTATAAAACTATCTTTCGCCTGAACATAAGTTAAGTAATGCTGACCATACTTCTCTATTTCTTCTGGGTTTAAACGCCTAACAACCTTCGCCGGGCTCCCCATAATAAGACTTTCTTCAGGGTAATCCTTACCTGGAGGAACAACACTTCCAGCTGCGACGAGAGAGTTCTTTCTTATCCGTGCACCATCTAAAATAATGGCACCCATTCCAATCAAGCAATTGTCTTCAATGGTACAGGCATGAAGAGTTACCTTATGACCAATGGTTACCTGATGTCCTATATGAAGAGGTAGCGCCTCAACAACATGAAGAACACTTAGGTCTTGAATATTAGTTTCATCACCAATAATAATATCGTTTATATCGCCTCTTAAGACACAGTTAAACCAAATGCTACTTTCGCGACCAAGTGTTACCCGGCCAATAACATCAGCACTATCAGAAACATAGGAACCTGAGCCTAATTTAGGTTCAGTACCTTTATAACGGTAGAGAGTCATAAGCTGTTTACTTACGACCCATATAAGGAAGTTTTGATATGTATTGTGAAAGGTCAGCAATATCTTGTGCCGACAAGCGAGAGATATAAGGCATCATTATTTTATTTACACGTACACCTTTTTGCATATTTGTAATTTGGGTATTTGCATACCATGGGTATTGACCACCGATTGCAGGTGCATTTTGAGCGGCTTTTCCTTGACCTCTTTTCCCATGGCAAACAATACATTTCTTATAAAGATCATGACCACTTTGAAGTTGAGGAGTTGTAAGTTCAACAAGAGGACCCTCTTTAACAACCTTAACCTCTTCGACCTTTTCTTCTTTATGAGCTAATAGCTTTTCGATTTCTTCTTTTTTCTTCAGATTTTTATCTGCCGTTTTATCGAAATTAAATTTTTCATTTGAAACTTCATTTGCCTGATATTTTGAAATGTTCATTATGAGAACAAGTCCAAGCACGAAAGCGAGAAAATAGATTAGCCTGGCCATAGTAGAGAACTCCTAAAAAGCTCGAAAATTCAATAGTTTGGAATAGTAATTGACTCGCAGTATAGAATATTCCCTAAAATCTGGCAATTTCTCCAGAAGAAATTATTGCTTAGAAAAATCATCTAACGCTTCTTGGAAAGTATCAACAGCTTTAAAGAGACCATAGTGCTCGTCACTTAAAAAGCCTGTCGCATTTATAGCGGCAAAATGTTGCAGCAAGCCATCATAAAACCCATCAGTATTTACCACATAGCACGGTTTTCGATGATATTTTAGCTGGGCCCATGTGATGATTTCACATAACTCATCCAAAGTTCCCATTCCACCAGGAAGAGCAAAGAAAGCATCTGAAAGAGCGTACATCCTTGCTTTTCTCTCATGCATGCCACCGACAACTTCTAGCTCGGTTAAATTTTGATGGCCTACTTCTAAATCAATAATAGACTGTGGAATCACACCCCAGACCTTACCACCATTGTCTAAGCACCCATCGGCAAGAGCTCCCATAACTCCTATTGAGGCCCCACCATAAACTAGACCAATATCTGCTTCGGCCATTGTCTTACCAAGCTCGCGCGCTTCCTCAACATATTTTGGTGAAAAACCTTCACTAGAACCACAAAAGACACAAATTCGTTTCACTGACGCACTCCCACTCTATGAAATTAATTTTGTTAATTGAGACCGAGAGTAGCCCGATCTGGGACCCTCGTAAACACAATGGTAAAAATACTCCTGGTTTCCAGTTTTCCCTTTTACTCTGCAGGGTGCCACATTTAGGACCCTGCAATCCTGATTTTCCAAAAAGTCATAAATTTTTTCTAAGCAGCCAAGGGTGGCCTCTTGGCTTTTAACAATGCCCTTTTTCCCGATAAATTCCTTACCTACTTCAAACTGGGGCTTTACCAGAACCACCACTTCACCCAGAGATCTCAAGCAAGCAATAATATTTTCTAATACTTTGGTTAAGGAAATAAAGCTTAAGTCGATCACAATCAGATCACATTGATCATCTAACGTGAGACCTTCTTTTATATTAATTCCTTCTAAATTAATTACTTTTGAATTCTCTCTTAGTGATGGCGCAAGTTGATCTCTTCCGACATCAACGGCGAAAACTTTTTTCGCTCCATGAAAGAGAGCAAATTCAACAAAGCCTCCAGTTGAGGCTCCCATATCTCCTATGACCTTTTCCTCAAAGGAGAGATTGAAGTCTTCATAGGCACCTGCTAACTTTTCAGCACCCCGACCAACCCATAGATGATCTTTAAGAACTTCTATCGTATCCATTTCTGAGCACTTTAAACTGGCCTTTGTCACTTGTTGCCCATTTAGAAAGACAACACCCTCTTTTATTAATAGCTGTGCCTGAGACCGCGTAGGTGCTAATTGTTTTTGAATGAGCATTTGATCTAAGCGCTCTTTCATCGACTAATTGAGGTGGGGTTTTAAGGTGACTTCAACAAGTTGAGATTCTTGAGAGTGAATAACTTTCTTCTCTTCTTCTAAGGAAATAACGACGGGTTCATTCGTAAAGTCTTTTAAAACATTATTTTGAGAATCTAAAATTTTACCTTTAACAATAATTTTTGAACTAGGGCCGTACTCATCTGTTCCCTTAAAATCTTCACCTTCCTCGATAAAAGAAGCTTGTAAGACAATCTTAACTCCGGAGCGCATGCGAAGAACAATATCTTCATTGTGGCGAACCTCTTCAATTGAATGAAGCTCACTCCCCAAAGTTAGACCGATATCAATACCTTTTTTATTAAGTATAGAAACATCTAAAAACAGCCTCGCATGAGTTGCATTGAGGCCAATGATGAAGAAAATAATAGTCAGGAAAAGCTGTCTCATGAGACCATTCTAAAGCTCTTTCACTAATAATAAAAGAAACCGATGATAGTAAAAAAAGATAATATAATCACAGGATTGGCCTGGCTCTACAACCTCGCTCTCATTGTTGTTTGCCTGGCTCCGATTGGTGATCAAGTACCTCAACCTTTTACAAGAAGCGACCTCATGTATCATGGCCTTGCCTACATAGTCGCTTTCCTATTCTATATAAGAGCTTATCCCCTATCTCCAAAGGTCATTATTATTGGCTTTAGCTTACAGGGAATCATCATTGAATTCATTCAACCCTATTTTGGAAGATTCTTTGAGTTATATGATATTGCTGCGAATATGCTTGGTGTTCTCATGGGATTTTTTATCTATAAGGCATTCAATAAACTCTCACCCAAAAAATCAACTGGTCCGCTTAAATAGACCTCTGTGAAATCTTTATTAAAACTGATGATGAGGTTCCCACCAGGAACTTTTACTTTTACTTCTGGGCCCCAACCCCTCAGCTTGCCTAGGGCCAAGGCGACTGCCGTTGCTCCAGTGCCACAACTAAGGGTCTCTCCTTCTACGCCTCTCTCAAAGGTCCGCATTTTGATTTCATTTTCCTTAATTATTGAAAAAAAGTTAGCATTAGCGCCTTTTATAAAGCGCTTATCCTCTCTAATACGTTTGCCATTTTCTAGCACATCGAAGTTATCCAAATCCTCTACTTCAAATATTGCATGAGGCACCCCTGTATTGAGGTAATAACTTAAACTAGTTGGCAAAAGATCACTTACATCTAATAGGCCCCAATCCTTAATTTCGGTCATCAGAATAGGAAAAAGCTCCGTGTCCTTTCCTTTATAAATCGAATTCATTGTAGAAAATGAGTAAACATCCCCCTCAACTGGGAGCTGAAGTCTTCTTGCGACAAAGTGAAGGATTGATCGGGCTCCATTGCCACACATCTCAACTTCCCCACCGTCGGCATTTAGGTAACGCATATGAAAATCAGTTCTGGGTCCTTTTGGTTTCTCGACAAAAAGGAGACCGTCTACCTGATGGTCACGACACCAAGTCTCATAAACTTGCTGGCCTAAATCAGACAAGCTGTCGTCTCTGTTATCGAAAATCAAGAATGTATTGCCAGTTGCTGAGTAGCGGCAAAACTTTTTGTCCATGACACGCTCCATTAATTTGTATTATGGCCTTTTCTCCACTTTACCAAGTCATATTCTATAAGTTATTTTACCTGTTACCAACATTGTGGGGCATTAGCTCAGTTGGTTAGAGCCCCCGGCTCATAACCGGGTGGTCGCTGGTTCAAATCCAGCATGCCCCACCACTTTATTTCTTTTTCTATAACCAACTTGGAGCCGGGGGCTAACGCCCCTGAACCCTTCCTATTCGGTCGGGTCCAGCATAACCGGGTGGTCGCTGGTTCAAATCCAGCATGCCCCACCATTAAAGTCACTAAGTGAACTTATGACCAGTTGGTTATGACTTAGGACCTCAGCCTATGAAAAAGTCAAAAATTATCATTATTGCTCTTTTTTTGTCTCTCACAACTCAAAGTGCCCAAGCTAATATTGCCTTACTTCTAAAAGGAATATGTGATCTCATTGCCGGAACAGCTCAAATAATGAGCGTGGCTGAGGCTAAACAACCTGCTAGCGAAAAACAGAAATGGATAAATGAATTTAATGCGAAGAATGAACAATATAGAAAGAGCATTCCAAAAAATATAATCAAAGAAGTGAATAAAAAATATCCCACATTTAAAGCGATCACTTTCCAAGGCAGCAAAGTCGCTAGCTCTGACTATAATTGTGATGGAAAACCTGACTATGCGATTGTCGGCTTAACAAAAGAAGATAAAAGCATCTTTACAAGTACAAACCTAAAAAAAGTAGCGCTCAGTGACCTTAAGCAAGAGCTTCACAAATATAAGTATGAAATGTGGGCCACAACACTTGTTGTGCTCTCAAGTAATGATAACAAATTTATTTTGCTAAGAGAGAAGGGCTCTTATGCTAGCAATGGAGGGACTAAGGTAGCCTGTGGTGATAGCAACAAGAAGTCTAAAGAGATTTCTAAACTTCTTAAAGACAATAAGTGCGAATTTCTTTACATAGGGTGCTGTGAAAAAGATGGCTCATACGATATCTGGAAGAAAAACTCTGAAGAAAAGCTTTACTCTGGCGGCTGCTAAGTAGCTCTTGTTTTTATAACTCTAAAATAAAAAGCTTTTCTATAGTCCAAGGCCATTCAAATAACCATTTAAGTTCTTTAACCTTGAATAGATAGGGTCTTTCTTAATAAGACTTCTAAAATCTGAAATATCGGGCATACGCCCCTTACTCAAATGATCCATTGTATATTCATTTACCTGAGCGACCTTACCTTTAAAGCTTGGCGTAATTTCTTTATCTCCATGACAAGACATGCAAATAGAGGGGTTCGCTTTTGTCAGTGATACTTTACCATTGTTAAACTTTATTTCTCTAAGCTCCCATACTTTACTCTTAGATCTGTATTGAAGAATTTCGAGGTTTCTTTCTTCACCTATATGATGATTAATACCAATCCGAAGTTTTCTATCCTTACCAAATAATAAGATACGAGGGTTTTTATAAGATGAAGGCTGTATTGATAATGAGCGAAACATAACAGCGTATTGGCCCTCTTCGAAGAATCTATTATCAAATAATTTAATGGCTGAAACTATATTTTTTACTTTTTCTTTCTTAAGAGTTTTATATAAACTCTCGACGTTAGAATCAAAAGTCACCTCAGAGGCTAGACAAGGTCGGATTATCAATCTAGACCCTTATATACTCCGGACACATTTACATGGCTAATCATGTATAAT
>JAFMBV010000142.1 GCA_017858255.1 Bacteriovoracaceae bacterium | reverse complement strand
TGTTGTCCGTATAAAAACTTATCGACCGTGTGCGTCTAAACTTTAAACAATTTTAGCTCTCTAACTACCCGAAACTGTTCATTTTTTAGACAATTTTAACCAGAGTATTACAGTCGGTATTATCTATCTCCCTGCTGTTCATTCCGAAGTGAGTCCGTATAAGAAAACATATGAAATTTTTGATTAAAACGGCACTTGTTCTTACATTATTTTTTAAAATTTTTTCAGCAATTGCTCTGCAAAAAAATGATCTAGCTAAGAATGATATCGAAATCATTCTTGGACCAAATATTAAAATTTCTCTGAATCATTCATTGATGAAAGGGCCAGCTCTAAAGAGTAAATGGACTTCCGTAAAAAGAGTGGACCCTAATAGTGGTACCGAACATATTTATGAAGGTTATTTTTTAAAAGACTTTCTCACTCACATAAAAAACGAATTTAAGTTAAATCATATTGATCATATTGAGACCATGGCACTTGATGGTTACAAAGTAACAATGAGTTCAGAGACGCTGGAAGGCCCAGGCGCTTTCATCGCTTTAAAAGTTAATGGAGTTCCTAAAAAGGGTCTTTATAATAAAATATTAAAAACTTATTTTCATTGGGGACCCTCTTATATTTTATTAGATCCAAAGAACCCAAAGGTATCCGTAGCAAGCCCCTATCAAGTTAAGAGAATTTCTATCTTTGAAAAGAAAGAAGAAAACCCCGTGCTCATGAGTGTGGCGGCTCCCTACAAAAGGGGGGCGGAAGTCTTTATTAAAACATGTTCAAAGTGCCATCAGCATCTGGGGTTTGGGGGAAAGAAGGCACCGGCCATGAAGTTGGTTATTAGACGTTGGAAACGAAAGCCTGATGATGCCTTGAAGGCTTTCTTAAGAGATCCCCAGGGGACTTTGAAAAGAAAAATACAGATGTCTGGTTACACAGGTCCAGAGAAAGACTTAGAAGAACTCGTAAAGTTCCTTAGGAGCTTTTAATAGTTTGTCTGGATACCAACGAAGAGAGACCAGTGCGCAGCAAATGGAATGTAGACGCTGTCTTGATTACTTCCAAACTCATTCCAAAAACCGGCCTCAGGTTGGGTTGAACTGGTTAAGTTTTGCGGTAAATAGAATTGAACATCCATGCCACCAACAATATCCACCCCAAGTGTTTCTGTTTTCATCTGAAAGTAGGAAGACAATCTAGGGCTAAGGGAAATTCCACTGAAAAGCCTTTCTTCATTAAAGCCAGTGGGGTCAACTTGTTTAATGAGGTTTCTCGTTAAGTTAACCATTAAAGATCCCTGTAGCGTCAGGCTTATGTTTTCAAAGCGCCAAGGATCATAACTAACATAAGGACCAATACCTATTTGAGAACGATTTTCAGTGGCCTTTCTATCATCAAAAAGTGTGAAGGTTGCTTGCGAAGTCCATCCTTGAAAAATACCGCCAAAGTAAAAACGATTTTCATTGTCCCAGGACGCCTTTCGCCCATAACTAATGTCAAAGCCATATCGATTTGAAAAGTCTTCTTGGGTAAGGACGAGGTCGTAATTGTAGTTCGACTTTAGGTCAGGCCCCACAAAGAAGCTGAGCTTGGCGCGATGATCTTCTGGTGAAACGATTGGGTAGTTTACCGGTAGTGGCTCGGCAGGACGATAATCATTGGGATCAGGATTAAAAGGAGTTACTGCCTGAGAAAACTCGCGAATATCTGTAGTGATCAACTTTACATAGTAGCGGGAGATATAGGCCGTCTGGCCATTCTTATCAATTGTTTCATAGAACTTTTCATAACCATCTTCTGTCTCAAGATCTTTTAAATCCTCTGCAGTTTGTTGGTCATCAGCTTTGTAGACAACATCGAGGGGACCATTGATAAAATACTTATTATGAATATAAATCTTATCGCCCTTTCTTGCCGTTAAAATAACAGGGGAGTCGATTGTCATATCTCTTACAATCGGAGCATCTAAGGTTGTGATAATCCCGTAGCCCGCTTTTGCAGAACTAATGATGAAAACCATTAAAAATATATTTAGAAAGTTATTCATTAATAACTCCAGTTGTATCGGTAACTCATGTAGGCACCAAATCCAATAACTTGTCCCTTAAGCGCCTCGTTTTCTAAGTATTCAGTTGAATCTTTTATAGAGGAGCGACTCCAGCGATAAGATAAACCAAGCGTCACAGGTCCATAACTCGTATTGAATTCCTTTTCTATCTCACTTTGAAGACCCAAGGTTGAGTACATATGTTTATCCGGTGCCTTTTCAGACTCATGATAAACGGACTTGAAGGCAGAGAGGTGAAAGTTCCAACGACCATCAGGTTTTTGCCAAAAAGATCGCATCACACTTGGGCCAATAAAAAGACCACGCCAAGTTACAGTACCTAGTTCTGGATCTTCCCAAAAACCAAAGTGGGCATTGACATTAAAACCAATGTGAATGGGAAAGCGGTCCGTAAGAAAGTAACTTTTTGCTTCAAGAATATTTCCCGTAGCACTTTGGCGCTCTCCTCGAAAAATCGTAGCGTAATAATCAGATCTAATGGACTCAATATGATAGCTAAAGAAGTGACTAAACTTGAGCTCCTGATCAATTGAGCCAAACTTTGGCTTGTCTGTGTAGACAATAAGAGGGTTTATATCTGGGTTAAGGCGGACAGTCTCTTCAATATTTACGGCATTGACCGCTTGTGTTTCGTAACGTTTCTCACCTGATTTATTTAAAATAAAAACCCGGTTTGACCCAAGAACAACTTGCTCTGCTTTTACGACAAGAGGCTTTTTTAGACGAAATGGTTTTCCCGTATCAAGATTTCTTAGAATGGAGCCCTTCTTTAGTTGGGCAGTAAAGGGCACAGGCTTTCCAACTGTTCTAGGTCTGTCATATTTCGGCGGAATGATGAGGGACTCTTCGAGGATCTTTTTTCTTTTCGTTAGCTCATCTACTATTTCGAACTTTGCACCAACATCTTCTTCGATATCAATAAGGATACTTTCTTTTGATAGAGGAGCATCCATAAGAAAATCTTCCAAATCGTCTGCCCCAACATTAATGCTGGAAAAACTTATGGATAAGATAAAGAGTAAATGAAGAGCTTGAAACAATCCTAGTTTCACAAAACATCCTTGTATCGGGGGGCTCCTGATAAACATTGTAGCAGATTTGCCAGATTTTGGTGGCTAGAGACTCATAAGGTTATGAAAAGACATGGGTAAAATAGCACCGTTTTATTGACTTGTTGCGGTGCACACGTTTGCTAATCTAGCTGAGTACCACCGAAAGCGGAGAGTCCCATGACGAATGTTTTTGATAGAGACACCTTTGAAAACCCTTTGATGATGAGAGTTGGAGAATGGCAGGTAAATTACTTAAGTTTCACAAAGCCTGCTAATGCTCATAAGACTCCTGTTATTTTGTTAGGCGGAGCTTTTCATACATTCAGTTCTTTGGCCTATGAGGCGGAGAATCTCTCAAAAGATTGCCCTGTTTACTTGGTCGACCTTCCTGGACTTGGGGGAAATAAGCAGTCAGCTAATGATCTCGCTATTGAAGACTACGCTGTTATTCTTAAAAACTTCCTTGATAATCTTGGGATTGATAGGGCCTCCTTTGTTGCTTTATCTTATTCCTCTGCGATTGGTTACACCTTTGCGTCCCTTTTTCCAGAGAGAACACTGAAGCTTATTTTAGGTGGCGCTACTACAAAGTTGCGTGATTCAGTTAAGCACCTTTTGGAGGAATCACTCCATCTTCTCGCTGTTAACGAACTTGAAAGATTTGCTTCGGGCATTGTTTTAAACATGATGAACTTTAGTCAGCGCCATAATATTTCAAGCTCTGGTCAAGTACACCAAAACCTCTATAAAAATATTCTAAATTTTACGGATTCAGATATTTCACGCTACAAGGCGAACTTTGCGCGTTTAATCGATCAAGACGGTCTACCGCGTGCGCCTCAATGTCCCGTTCTCATTATTTCAGGAGAGTTTGATAATTTTACGACTCCTTATGAAAACTTTCAGGTCGCAAGAAATTGTCCCCAATCAACTTATGTTGTGGTGAAGGGGACGGATCATTTGGCCTCCTACGAAAAAACAGATGTGGTCACAAGACTTTACCGCAGATACTTTTCCGATCAGCCCCTAAATCGCATGAAAGATGTGGAAGTCTTAGAGAATGAAGAGTTTCCTAGAGACCGCATCCGAATGGAGCCTCGCTATCTTTTAAATGATGTTGGCTATCTAGATTCAGGTAATGGTGTTTTTGTACCCGTGAATATTGTGGATATTAATAATTTTGGTTGTCGTCTTTATACATCTTTTAAAGATCATAACTCTCTCAAGCGTACTCAAAAATTTATTTTACATATTCCTGGTGAGGATATGCAGATGAATATGATCATTTTTAAGCAGGCAGATAACGGTCATTACCGAGGGATTTTTAAACACCAAACCTTTGAGAGAACAAAAGTATTTGAGGGTTTTATAGATAAAATAGCTTTAACTTGTAATTCAGCTTACGCAGCATAGCATAATTTCGGTCTTTAGATGGAGCATACATTTGTTTCTTGGGGATCTATTGACCGAAGGAACACCCGAAGAAGTTGGAAAGGAATTTCGTCTTCTTCGGGTGTTTTTTATGACTTAACGTCCAGCGTCGTTAATTGTCACTCTGTGTAGATGAATGATAAGTTTAGTGGTCTATGCAGGAATTTATCTACAACATTGCCATCAACCTTCCGGGTTTCTTATTGGCCATCGTTTTTCACGAGTACTCCCACGCACGCGTGGCCTTGTGGTTTGGTGACGACACTGCCGAAAGACAGGGACGCCTTAGTCTAAATCCGGCAGTCCATGCAGATCCAGTTGGTACTATTCTATTTCCTCTCATTGGTGCTGCCATGGGTGGTGTAATGTTTGGTTGGGCCCGTCCAGTTCCTGTAGACCCACGTCGTTTTAAAAATGTTAAGCATGGTGTGTTTTGGGTTAGCTTTGCTGGTCCAGGCGCCAATATTATTCTCTCCGTAGTTTCGGCCTTAGTTTTTGCAATTGTCGTGGTCTATGTTCCGCAGGATTTCAAGTTTCATAGAATTCTAATGGAAATGTTGAGAAGCTCTATTCTTATTAATCTCGTTTTGGCCGTGTTTAATCTAATTCCTTTCCCACCTTTAGATGGTTCAAAAATGGTGACGTCATTCTTAGATTATAACCAGGCCCGTAAGTATGAGCAGCTAGGTCGCTACTCTATGGTGTTCATTTTGATTTTGTGGTTCACAAATATATTTAGTTACCTTCTGATGCCAGCAATTATTTTTGGTAATGGCATGATGAACCTTTTTATTAGAATATTGGCTTAAGGAAGAGACTCACTATGCTTGATACAACAATTCAGGTTAAAACAGATCATTTTGATGGCCCTCTAGGTCTTCTCCTTCTTTTGGTTCAAAAAGAAGAGATGGATATCCGTAAGCTTAATCTTACTAAGATTACTCAGCAGTATCTTACTTACCTCTCGCAAATGAGAGACCTAAACTTTGATGTAGCGGGGGATTATCTCTATTTGGCCGCTACTCTTCTTCTTTTGAAGTCTAAAACGGCCATTACTGAAGAAGAAGTTAACCGCTTAAAAGAAAACTCTGAAACTGAGCTAAATATTACCTCTCAAGCTGAACTCATTAAAAGACTAGAAGAGCTTCAGCATTTTCAAAAAATGGGTGAGAAGCTTTGGGCACTTCCAAAGAAGGGTCATGAAATCTTTGTTAAGCCGAAGATTAATCGTAAGACCATTGTGAATTCCATTCTTGTTCCTATGGAAGTTGAAAAGCTTACCGAGGCCATGGTCGATTTCATTATTAAAGAAAAAAGAAAATATACAATTGTTAAAAGAGACAAACTTTCCATTAAAGAGAAACTGCAGTTTCTCAAAACTTATTTAAAGGAAGGGGATAAAACAGATTTTGAATCTCTTCTAGAACATGATGGCGGCCCTACTGTTGATAATACCGTGATCACCTTTATATCCCTTCTAGAATTAGCAAGACTCAAAAGACTGACAGTCTTTCAAAATGAAGGATTTGGTCCTATTTATGTTCAAGTGGTTAAATCCCTTGAAGACTTCGATATTGAAAGTGCTAACGGCTTTGAAGAAGAAGAGGGAAATAACACTCCTAGTGAAGAAGAATTAAAAGAAAAAATAGATAAAGCAGCTCTTGAACTAGAGCAATCACAAGTTGAAGAGAAAGTAGAAATTGTGGAAGCGACTCAGGATGAAGTCCCTCCCCAAATTCTTCATTAACATTTTTAAGGTAGAGACATGGAAAACACAGAAAACGAAAATGTTGAAAACACTGAAATTACAAACTCTCACGAGATGAGTTCTCAAATTGAGAATGAAGCCGCACTGATGAGAGACTCTCATACTGAAGATGAGATGGCACTCGAGGCCCCTCAGCAACAGCAGGAAAATGAGACACGGGATGAAGACCTCGAGGAATGGGATCTTCATCCTGCATTTCCAACTGACATGGATTTACTCTATCCTGGCCAGGAAATGCTCGAGCTAGAACTAGAGTATCTCGATGATGAAAAACAAGAAGACAATTTGTGGCAGGCCCGTACTGGTCTCGATTTTGATACTCTCTGTGGAGCTATCGAGACGGTAATATTCATGTCTGATAAGCCAGTTGCCCTTAATAAAATAAAGGCCCTTATCGATGAAGATATGCCTTTGAGAGTTATTCACGAATCAATTATTCGTCTTCAAGAAGAATACGAAGTGCGCCACCATGGCCTGCGCCTAGTTGAAGTTGCAGATGGTTATCAGTTTAGAACTAAGGCCACTTATTCTAAATATGTTCAAGACCTATTCAAAGTAAACTCACTTGTTTTATCTCCGACAGCACTAGAGGTTCTTGCCATTATTGCTTACAAGCAGCCTGCTGCGAAAACGGAAGTAGATAAAATTAGAGGTGTTGATTCTGGGCATATTGTTCGCGGTCTTATTGATAAAAGATTGGTAAGAGTTGTTGGTCGCTCTGATGAGATGGGACGCCCTGTTTTATATGGAACGACTCCAGAATTTTTAGAGGTATTTAATCTCGCCAACATTGATGAGCTTCCCCCTGAGCATGAGCTTGAAGA
>JAFMBV010000033.1 GCA_017858255.1 Bacteriovoracaceae bacterium | reverse complement strand
GTAATGGTTTTACAAAAGAAGAAACTGAAGACGCATTAATTGAGTTGCAATACTTAGGGATACATAATGTCCTCGCCTTAAGAGGTGACGGTCTTAACTACTCAAAGAAAGTGGATAAAGCACGCTCTGTAAACCGCTACGCCATTGACCTTGTTGAACAAATTGAAGAGATGAAAAAAGGTAATTTCCTCGATGAGTTAACAGGAGCTGAGCCCCTTAACTTTTGTACAGGAGTTGCAGGCTATCCAGAGAAGCACTTTGAATCTCCTAACATGAAATTTGATCTTCAGTGGCTTAAAAAGAAAGTCGATGCCGGTGCTGAATATATCGGTACTCAAATGTTCTATGACAATAAGAACTACTGGAACTATGTCGAACAGTGTAAAGCTGAAGGAATCAATGTCCCTATTATTCCAGGGTTAAAAATCCTAAAGAGCGTACGCCAGCTTCAGAGTATCCCAAAACATTTCTATATTAACTTCCCTGATGAGTTAGTCGACGAAGTTATGGAAAATCCCGAACACGTAAAAGAGATTGGAATAAACTGGGCCGTAAAACAAACGGAAGACCTAATTAATGGTGGAGCTCCTTGCGTTCACTTTTATATTATGAATGACACTGAGAGTGTTCTAGAGGTCGTTAAAAAATTCCGCTAAACCCAAAAGGTATTAAAATGAATCTTGAAAAAAACCAAGCTTTTAAGAAGCTTCACTCATTATTGGAAGAACGTATTGTTTTTATGGATGGTGCCATGGGAACGATGATTCAGCAGCACAAGCTAAATGAAGAAGACTTTCGTGGTGAGCGCTTTAAAGATCATACTCATGACCTAAAAGGTAACAATGACCTTTTAAGTATCACGAGACCAGACATCATTGAGGAAATTCATTATGAATACTTAAAAGCTGGTGCAGATATTATTGAAACCAATACTTTCTCCGGAACTAGAATTGCGCAAGCTGATTACAAGCTTGAAGATGTTGTGCCTGAGCTTAACCGCGAATCTGCAAGAATTGCCAAAAGAGCATGTGAAAGAATTCTAAAAGAAGAAGGACGCGTTTGTTTTGTAGCGGGTGCTATGGGACCAACAAATAGAACGGCTTCAATGAGCCCCGATGTTAACAATCCCGCTTTTCGCGCGATTAGTTTTGATGAACTTAAAAAAGACTACTACGAACAAGCAAAGGCCTTAGTTGAAGGTGGCGCTGATATTCTTCTGCCAGAAACGACGTTTGATACCCTGAACCTAAAAGCCGCTCTCTTTGCCATCCAAGATCTTAAAGAAGAGTTAGGACTAGATATTCCCGTGATGATCTCAATCACGATTACCGATCAATCAGGACGAACTCTATCGGGCCAAACTGTCGAAGCCTGTTGGAACTCCATTCGCCATGCCAATCCTATTAGCATTGGCATCAACTGCGCACTCGGCGCCAGAGAGATGCGTCCATTTATGGCCGAGCTCTCTAGAATTGCACCCATATATACTTCTTGCTATCCAAATGCCGGTCTGCCTAATCCTTTAGCGGCCACGGGATATGATGAAACTCCAGATATGACTGGAGGCCTTATGAAAGATTTCGCTGAAGATGGTCTTATCAATATTGTCGGCGGGTGCTGTGGAACAACGCCTGCTCATATTGCGGCCATTGTTAAACAAGTTAAAGCTGTGAAGCCGAGAAGCCTACCTCCTCAAAAAGAGGCCATGCGCCTATCAGGTCTAGAGCCTTTGACAATTTCTGATGAAAGAGTCACCAAGTTCTTTATGGTTGGTGAAAGAACCAACGTCACAGGATCACCAAAATTTTCTCGTCTTATAAAAGAAGGGAAATACGAAGAAGCTCTCGATGTTGGCCGTAGCCAAGTAGAAAATGGCGCCAATATTATTGATATAAACTTTGATGAAGGTCTCATTGATGGTGTGGAGAGCATGAGCCACTTCCTAAACCTTGTGGCCGCTGAACCAGATATAAGCCGCGTTCCTATCATGATTGACTCCTCAAAGTGGGAAGTCATCGAAGCTGGACTTAAGTGTGTTCAAGGGAAGGCCATCGTTAACTCCATCTCTTTAAAAGATGGAGAAGAGGCATTCTTAGAAAAAGCTAGATTAGTAAAGAAGTATGGTGCCGCAACTGTCGTCATGGCCTTTGATGAAAAAGGTCAGGCCGCAGAAAAGGACGACAAAGTTCGCATTTGTAAAAGGGCCTATGATCTCTTAGTCGAAAAAGTCGACTTTGATCCACGTGACATTATCTTTGACCCCAATATTTTAACTGTCGCCACAGGCATGGAAGAGCACAATAACTATGCTGTCGATTTTTTGGAAGCAGTAAGAGAGATCAAGCAAGTTTGCCCAGGTGCCCTAACCTCTGGTGGGGTTTCAAACCTCTCCTTTAGTTTTCGTGGCAATAATATTGTAAGAGAGGCCATGCACTCTTGTTTTCTCTACTACGCAATTGAGGCCGGCCTTGACCTAGGTATCGTCAATGCTGGGATGCTTGAAGTTTATGAAAGTATAAATCCAGAGCTTAAAGAGAAAGTTGAAAATGTTCTCTTTAATAAAAGTTTAGAAGCAACTGATGAGCTCATTGATTTCTCCGAACAATTTAAAGGCCAATCCAATAAGAAAGATCGAAATGATCTTTCTTGGCGAGAAATGGAGCTTCAAGAGAGAATCACTCACTCACTTGTCCAAGGTATTACGGAATATATTGAAAGGGACACTGAAGAAGCACGCAGCGGGCTTGGCCGACCACTTGATGTTATAGAAGGTCCATTGATGGCCGGTATGAGAGTTGTTGGTGAACTCTTCGGCGCAGGAAAAATGTTTCTGCCCCAAGTTGTTAAATCCGCGCGTGTTATGAAAAAAGCGGTGGCCTACCTCGAACCCTATATGGATGAGGAAAAAAGAAAGAACCCCAATCAAAAAGAGCAAGGAACTTTTCTTATCGCGACAGTAAAGGGAGATGTGCATGATATTGGAAAGAATATTGTAGGCGTCGTTCTTGCCTGCAATGGCTACAAAGTAGAAGACATGGGTGTCATGGTCTCCTGTGATCAAATATTGAAAAGGGCCGAAGAGATAAATGCCGATATTATTGGTCTCTCAGGCCTTATTACCCCAAGTCTTGATGAAATGATTTTTAACGCTCAGGAAATGGAAAAGAGAGGCTTAAAAGTTCCTCTTCTCATTGGTGGGGCGACAACTTCAAAAATGCACACTGCCGTTAAAATTGCTGAACATTACTCTCAACCAATTGTTCAAGTAGGAGACGCTTCCCTTGTTGTTGATGTTTGCTCTAAACTTCTTAGTGACAAAGAAAGCGATAATTACCGCTTAGAAATTAAAGAGTCTCAGCAAAAGCTAAGAGAGCGCTTTAATCAAGGTGATGAGAGAAAACTTCTTCCACTTAATGAGGCCAGAGAAAAAGCGCCAACAATTGACTGGCAGAAAATCAAGCTTGAGGCCCCTGATAAAACAGGCTTAAGCACTTGGGATAAAATACCGCTTGATCAGATTGTCCCCTTTATTGATTGGTCTCCTTTCTTTTGGACCTGGCAGATGAAAGGAACTTATCCAAAAATTCTGGAATCAGAGAAGTATGGAGTTGAAGCGAAGAAACTTTTTAAAGATGCCTCAAAAATGCTCTCTGATATCGTTAAAAATAATCGTTTTAACCCAAAGGCCGTATGGGGACTTTGGCCTGCTAATTCGGAAGGTGATGATGTTCGCCTCTTCAAAGATGAAGACCGCAGGGACACCCTAGAAGTTTTACATTTTCTAAGACAACAAAAACAAAATGATGAATCACTTCCCTATCGCTCGCTGGCCGACTTTGTCGCGCCAAAAGGTTATAACGACTATTGTGGTGGCTTTGTTGTGACAATGGGTGATGAGGTCGAGTCTTACTCAAAGACCTTTCAAGATCAAGGTGATGACTATTCTTCCATTATGGTTAAGGCCATTGGTGATCGCTTAGCAGAGGCCCTCGCAGAAATGCTCCACAAGAAAGTTCGTGATAACTGGAAGTTTGGTTTAAAAGAGGAACTTACCCAAGAACAACTCATTAAAGAAAAATATCGTGGAGTAAGACCTGCACCGGGCTACCCCGCGTGTCCTGATCACACAGAAAAAGAGATAATTTGGCGCCTTCTAGACGCCGAAAAAAATACGGGTGCGATCCTTACAGAAAATTTTGCGATGTATCCTGCCAGCTCGGTTTCTGGTTTTTATATGCAGTATCCAGACTCGAAATATTTTAATCTCGGCACAATAGGATCTGACCAACTTGAAGAATACTCTTTAAGAAAGGGCAAAACCGTCGAAGAGATGAAGAGATGGCTCTCTCCTAATTTGTAGATTTTTGACAAGACCATAAGGTCCAGATTGCTGAACGTTTGAGCCAATTAAAGTAATTAAATTCATAAACCCACTTAGGGTATAGTGACTCTAGTTCATGACAACCAAGATTATAGGCAAATCTTCTTTCATCGAATCTACTAGTAAGAAGATGGAAAGGATTATCGTACTGCCCTAATTCATCGAAGCTCTTCCCTATCAACTTTCGCTCGCTCTTTGTATAAAAGCGCATCTGTAAGGTTAAAGGCGCTTTGCTAGAAGATGTAGGGGTATAGATCTTTTCAGTGCTGGGGATATTGTCAAAAATATATCGATAAATCACAAGTGGCTTATATACAGGAAAGAAAAAGACTCTAAAAAGTAGAATGATATTAATACCAATCGCTAGTTTTAAAAGAATCCCTCGCCCTTTAAATTTAAAATGATCCCAGCTCATATAGGCCAAGATTGGTGTCAGAACATAGAGAAAGTTTAGAAAGCGAACTTCTTTGTGCCCGATTAGAGAGTGAACCACAAGATAAGGAAGCATAATCCAGGGCCATGGACTTCGAATATTTTTTCTAAGAAAAACAATTGCTCCCATTAAGCATAAGAGAGCTGGAAACACGCCCCCCTTCACTAGGCCTTTTGTGAAAAAATAATAAAAGGGCTTTACGCCAAAGCTATTTACTTTCTGATTGATGAGATTTTCTCTTAAGTAATTCCATGGGCTGAAGACCAAGTCACCATAACCCCAATAATCAAAGAGCATTAAAGAAGCGGCCCCTAAAACAACGCCAACACACATAAAGGTCGAAGCCCTCCAAAAGGACTTTCCCTTTATGAAAATTAACCATAGAAAGAAACTAAAGGCCGAAATACCCATTTGAAAACGAGTTGCGAAAGAGAGGCCCATTAAAAGACCCATGATGAAAAAGTTCCCACTCTTCTTCTCTAATGTATAGAAGCTCAGCCCAAGGAGAAAGAGGCTAATCGATAGACTCTCGGAACTGGTCCTCACCATTATATAAGGGACAAACCATAACGACAGAACGATCAGCAGAAGCTTCTTTCGTTGATCTTGAGAAAGAGTAATAAGGGGTGAAAAAATAAGACAATAAAAAGAGAAGACCCCAAGAGCGTAATTAAAGAATCTAATGAGTGCACTAAAGTGAAAAGGGTTCTCGAGTCCTAATACCCCAAAGAACTTGTAAATAGATGTATAAATAGCGACTTGAAAGAAGGGTCTAATCTTAAGATGAAAGTCCCAATTAAAAATATCGGCTGAGACATTACCCAGTTTATAATTCATCAGCTCTAGAATAGAGAATTGTTCATCTGGATGATGAAAGCCAATACTAAAGAGAGCAGGAAAAAGCCCAAAGATAATACCAAGGAGTAAGAGACTACGAGGTTTTTTCTGCGATAACTGCGAAGCTATCCCTGCGATCGTAAACTTTGGGATCATAAAATAAAACCTTAAGACCTAAATATTCAAAGAGCTCAATTATTTCTTTTTCAGTCCAAACATGATGATGCACACTTCCTGTTGAGATGAGTTCATCCTTTGGGATATGCTTATAGTGTTCAGGCATTAAACCCTTCTCTACAACATTTTCCCACCAATCTTGAAAATGGGTGTCATCATTAATAGAGACATCTTTTTCATAATCAGAAATCAGATGCTCTAAGGAAGTAACCGAACGATGACAATCATTCGTTCTTTCCTTGTGAGGAAGAAAGATAATAAGTTTTCCGCCCACTTTTAAAATACGAATCCATTCTTTTAGACTCTTTATAGGATTAGGAATGTGCTCTAGAACATGTTCGCTAAGAACAAAAGAGAGGGTTTCATCTTCAAAGGGCGTATCGTCACCCTTGAAGTAAGCTCTCGCAATTGATTGACCAACTCCATGCTCGGCAAAACCATCACTTAAAATGGTGCGATCTGTAGGTGCAATGGTTCTCTCACCGACACCAACCTCAAGGCCTAGACCCACTGGAGCATATTTTTTAATGAGAGAGCGAGAGAAAGACCTTCTAAGAGGTCTATTTAGAAATTGATAGAAGGCCTTTATGCCTCTATCTCGATAAAGATTTTGAAAGTAATGGCGAAAATCATTACTTTCAAAAGGATAATTTTCTACTGTTGAGTCTATTTTTTTCATTGAACGGCAATCATCTCAAAAAACTTCTGAAAAATCACTTCTTATTCGACTCGCCATAGTCTGGGCCAAGGCAGGCGATGCCGTTAAACCAGGTGATTCAATTCCCAAATATTCATAATAACCAGGGATACCGTGAATAGAAGGATCTCCAAGCCAAAAGTCAGTATAAATATTCCCATCTACCAATATTTTGGACCTTATTCCACAGTAATCTGCCTGAAGGTCCGTCTTTTCAATTCCCTTGAAAAGATTCGATATAGCAGGATACATTTTATCCACAATATCAGCAGACAGTGAGTGCTCGTAACCATTTGAACATTCCTCAGTATCTGGACCAAAACGAATAATACCGTCAAAGTCAAAACTTGTATGAACGCCAAGACCCAATAAGCTCTTTGGTGGAACAGGATAAATAAGCGCTTCATTATAAAAGGACTTATTCAATTTAACGTAATTTCCCTTTACCCAATACGTCTCAATATTTGAGAGGCCTAAATCTTTACGAAGCTTTGGAGCAAATCCCCCCATAGCATTGACAAAAATATCACAGGTAAAAGTTTCACGAGAGGTTTTTACAACAAACTTAGAACCCTCTTTCTTAACCTCTTCAATATTGTAATCGGCCATTAAGGGGATATCTTTCTTATAAAGGTCATCACGTATTTTAGTCGTGGCCTCACTCGGAGAAATGAATCCACTCATAGGACTAAAGAAAGCCTTCTCTACATAGCAGTAGTTAGAGATCTTCTCTTTTTCCTCTTCAGAGCACCAGGCCAATCCCTTGACACCATTATTCTCTGCATGCTGAAAAAGTTCTTCTAACGCCGGTATTTCTTCTTTAGTAGCGGCCACGAGATATTTCCCACATCTTTTAAAAGAAATACCGAGCTCTTTTGCTAAATCTTCCCAGAGTAAATTACCTTTTAGGCAAAGTTCTCTCTTGAGTGAATCCAATGGATAGTAAAGACCTGCATGCATGACACCACTATTTCGACCACTTGCTAGGTCACCAAAGTAATGGCCTTTTTCTAAAAGGGCCTTCTCCTTATTAGGATATATAATATTGAGTTCTCTCATGGTGAGGAGACCAACGAGACCTCCTCCACCAACGATAATAGGTATATGCATGACACTAGATTAACTAGCTTTTAGCAGTCCGTCGACTAAATCCTCATAAGAGGAAACGCCATAGAAAAGCACCTGCTTGCCCTTTGTTAACTCTTTAACTGGTTTTATCGTCCGGCGATTACGAATACTTTCAAGAAAGTGATCGATCTCTTTAAGGCGCCTTGAAAGCTCATCTTGCTCCTGTGGTTCTAACCATACCTTTTTTACTTTCAGCATAGCATTCCCTTCTTTGTTAAAGATGAGATTCACAAGAGAAGAAAAGAGCTCTTTGATTTCAACCTTCATCCCCTCTCTATCCTTGACCATTGGCAACCACTGATCTTTTTGAAGCCAATTTAATTCATAAACACCAGATTTATAGGTCAGAACACCTTGTTCAATAAGCTTATGTAACACTGCCTTTAAAAGGGAGTTCTCTAGGCCTGTATACTCTTCCAATTCTTTTAAATGGCGTCCCTTACTCTCTAACGATTCAATAACTATTCTCTCTATTATCAATACTGTTTTTTTCATTTATATCCTTTAATTATGCAGCTTTTTTAGAATCTTCTAAATAACGACCTAGTCTTCTTTCACGCTCCCACTGGATACGAAAATCTTTTGTTACCTCACCCGCGGCCTTGTCTTCTTCAGCTTCTTGAATAATTCCCTGCCAATCAATACCCTCATCAAATTTTTTCGCCAAAAAGGATTGAAGGATTTCAAACTCACTTAACTTCATTTCTGCCCCGTGCATGAGACGAAACAATCGCGTTCTTTCAATTCCCGTCATGACCGAATACTCATCTAAAGTTTTTCTTCCGGTGTAATCACAAAAGCGCTTCAATGTTTCCTTTTGCAAAATACTCATTAAACCTCCTAACATTCGTTTATTTCTAATTTGCACTCAGCAAAAGTGATGCCGAATCAATCGACAATCCAAGTCATTGGAATCTCTGATAATTCCGATTAGGAGAGCCACCTCTTTTGGTCTAAAATGGACTGAATTAGAAGGAGCCTAACAATGCCAAAAACGCTCTGTGTTATGAGTACAAATATTCGCTTTGCCAATCCCCACGACAGGGACAATGATTGGCCTAACAGGAAAGAGTTTCTTGCCTCCTTAATTAAACGGGAAGCGCCGGCCTTACTAGGGACACAGGAAGGACGAGAACCTCAGTTGCGTGAATTACAAGGTCTAATTCCACAGCTTGTGCTCATCGATGGTCATCGAGATTGGATCGAAGAGCGAATGTATCCTTGTATCTTTGTGGATACTAAGAGATTTAATGTTTTAGAAAGTGGTGATATCTGGCTATCAGAAACGCCTACAATTCCTGGTTCTAAATCTTTTGACTCTGCCTTTCCGAGGCTTTGTACTTTTGTAAACATTTTGGAAAAAAGCAGCGGCCTTAAGTTTACTTATGCTAACTGCCATCTCGATCATGTCGAAGAGGCGACAAGAATTGAGCAGGCAAAGGTTTTATGCCAAGAACTTAAGAAGATTATCTCCTCGGACACTCCCTTAATTCTCTCTGGCGATTTTAATACTTCACCAAATGGTCCCGTTAGAAAAATAATCGAAAGTAATATGAGAGACTTATTTGATCCCTGGATTAATCAAGAACTCCCGGAAGAGACAAGCTTTCATAAATTTGATGGAGTTGATCCAGATGGAATGGCCACGAGGATTGATTGGATTTTGCACCAAGCCCCGTTTAAAGATAAAGAAATCTATTTAGTGAAAGATAATCTCAATGGACTCTATCCATCTGACCACTATTTTGTGGTCTCCCATTTAGACTACTAAAGCTTTTCAGCGATTCTTGTACCAATTTTCTGATATACCTCGATACCTTTGTTGGTATTTTCAACAATAGTATTATCTGGTTTCCATTTACCAGGCTCGCCAAGAACGATAACTGTAGAGCCACCAAAGAGAAAATAACCCTTCTCTTCACCTCTCTTAAAATGACCACTCATTGGACGAGACTGAACGATCTTTCCAACACACATAGCACCCACCTCGACATAGGCAAGCTTTCCAAAGTTCTTAGTTTCTAAAATCGTCACTTGTCGCTCATTAATAGAGAAAATATGAGGGTTACACTTTAGGGCCAAAGGGTTAACCGAATGAAGAACTCCCGGCACTCTATAATGATCAAGAATTTCCCCATCATCAGGAAAATGAAAACGGTGATAATCAACAGGACAAAGGCGCGCCAAAAGGCACGGTCCATCTTGAAAGGTACTTCCCCATTTTTCATTGGCGAGAAGAGCTTCCCCTCCCCAAAGATCCCCTTTTACAGGAATAGTTTTTTGGGCATCTAAACTTTCATAACCAAAGTATCTGGCCTCGGAAAATGCTGGCATCAATGAATCAGTTGGTTCGAAAGGCCTAGCTCCCTCCCTAAAACGGCGAATAAAAAAGCTATTAAAGGAGCGATAAGGATCACTCTCGCTTCGACCATCTTCAGGTAAATACTCATCAATATTAATTTTAAAATCGCGAATGAAGTGAGCCACCTTGCTATGGGATATTGAACTTTCCTGGGCCATACCGTAAAGAATACTAACGGGCCTTTTAATCAAGTACTTGGCCAATTTCTTTCCAGCAGTACTCTCATAAAGCCAACGTACGGCCTTATCACCATAGACTTTCTCAGTTTCAATTTTTTCATGTTCTCTATTAAAGTACTTTATTTCCAAGAGCTTAGCCCCTTTTTTACTATGACCTGACAAATATTTCACACGTTACTTTCTTGAGTTTATTGGCAGAGGAAATTATACATATAGGAAGGGCTTTTTGGCCCGCCTAAATCATTAGGCACTGTATCAAATTGGTCCCAAAGGATTAACCATGCTGAAGATTAAATTGTTACCCGTATTAATATTATTTTCTTACTCCCTCAATTCCTTTGCCCTTTTCGGTATGGGAGACAACCAAGATAAGAGCGACCGTGAGGCCCAGGCCATTATCGAAAAGCTCGCTTTATTAGAAAGCGAAAAAAATACCGTTAGTATTTTTGAACGAAATGTTAAATCAGTTGTTAACGTTAGTAACATACGCATCGCGAGAAGTGGCTGGTGGTTTCATAGTGAAGAAATGGAAGTACCTGCTGGTGCAGGCTCTGGTTTTGTTTGGGATGATCAAGGTCACATTGTTACGAACTACCACGTGATTGCTAATGGTGATTCTTTTGTCATCTCCTTTCATAAAGATAAAGAAACATACGAAGCTAAAGTTGTAGGAGCATTTCCTCAAAAAGATATAGCTGTCTTAAAACTTAAAAAGAAGCCTAAGAAGCTCTATCCCATAATCCCCGGCCTTTCCAAAAACTTAAGGGTCGGACAAAAAGCCATGGCGATAGGAAATCCCTTTGGTCTAGATCACACGATGACATCTGGAATAATTTCTGCAACCGACAGAAGAATACGAGGAATAGCTAATGTCACAATCAGTGGCATGATTCAGACTGACTGCTCCATTAATCCTGGAAACTCTGGCGGGCCACTCTATGATTCTCAAGGCCAAGTAATCGGCATGAACACCATGATTTACTCTGCCTCTGGTTCATCAGCAGGTGTGGGTTTTTCTGTTCCAGTTGATACCATCAAAAATATCGTGCCGCAGATAATAAAACATGGAAAAGTAAAACGACCTGGTCTTGGTATTGGTCTACTTGAAGAAAGATTAAAATACCATTTTGGTATCGAAAAAGGCATCGTCATCAAATACGTTGATCCCAAAAGTCCCGCGGCTAAAGCAGGCCTAGAAGGCATGAGTCGCAATCAAAGAGGACAGTATCTCCTAGGTGACATTATTATTAAAATCGATGGAAAAGAAGTCAATAATTACGACGAAATCTTTAATGTCTTAGATAATTACAATGTTGGAGACACTGTCCAATTAACCTTCAAGCGCGGTAATGCTCTTAAAAAGACAAAGCTTAAATTAATGGAAATTTAAAAGTTATTATATTTAAAAAAGAAAGACTAAATTTCTTTACCCTTTAAAATGAGTAACAAAAAGAAAGGCCCACCCAAGAACGAAGTAATAACTCCGACGGGTAAGATCATTGAAGGGACCATGATATGAGCAATAAAATCACAGAAGATAAGAAATACCCCCGAAAAAACTAGTGTTGGGAAAATATTCTCTCTAAAATCCACGCCCCAAAGTTTCTTCACAATATGGGGAACAATAAGACCAACAAAGGAGATCGGTCCAGTAAAAGAGATTATAATACTCACACAAAGACTAATTAGAATAAAAAGCTCCATTCTTAATCTCTGAATATTTAAACCCCTACTAATGGCAAAGTTATCGCCAATGGCCATCACATTTAGCGATAGGCTCATTTTCAAAAGATAAAGAGTAAAGAATATAAAGACCGGAATAATCACCCAAAACACATCGAACCCAAGTACTGAAAGATCACCAAGCGTCCATTGAATGATCTTTTTGGTATTATACGAATCATTCATAAAGTGAAGAAAGACAATACAGCTTGAGAAGAAAAAACTCGCCACAACACCGGAGAGAATAAGAACGCTCGGATGAAAGTTTCGCTTGGTCTTACCAATAAGATAGATAAAGCCAATCGTTATAAGAGCGCCCAAGAAGGCCATCAGGCCAGGAAATCCAAAAGACAATATGGTCGTAGAAAAAGATAGCCCAAGCCATGCCTGTAAGGAGATCGCCAAGCTGGCACCAAAGGCCGCCCCAGAAGAAACCCCTAAAGTATAAGGGCTGGCCAAATTATTTCGAAAAAGACTTTGAAAGACGAGTCCAGCCCCTCCCAATATTGCTCCAGCGATAAGACCAAGTAATACTCTTGGAAGTCTTAACTGATAGAAAATAACCTTATCAAGCTCATTAGAAGAAAGAGGAGACACAAAGCCCTCTTTTCCATAAGACAGGACTAAAAGAAAAATGAAGATGGGGATAAGTGTTAAAAATATTTTTTTTATAGTGAACCTACCGGGTGAAAGAATCCCTCATTATTAGCAGTGCTCACCCATTCAAAATTTATATCATAAACACTTTTTAAGTTTTCAGAAGTAAAGGTGTCCACTAAATCTCCTTGAAAAAGAGTTTCACCTTTTTTTAAGAAAACCACCTTACTGGCCAACTTATAGCTCCAATAAAAATCATGAGAGGCCATAATAAAGGTCGTTCCTTTATTTTTTTGCCAAGAAATTAAAAACTTCGCCAAACTATCTTTAACTTGTGGGTCTAGAGCTTGAAATGGCTCATCAAGAAAAACGACCGGAACATTTTGGTAGAGAGCTGCGGCAATGGAGATCCTCTTTAGTTCCCCCCCACTCAGCTCATTCATCTTTCTCTTCATTAAATTTTTGATTTTAAGTTCCGTGATAATTTCCTCTAAGAGTTCAAGGTCTTCTCCACCCATTGCCCTTAAATGATTAAAACGACTAAAGTAGAAATATTTCTCTACAGAGAGCCCTGATTGCCATTCGGGAAATTGAGGCACGATAGAGAAGAGGTTAGAACGCTCAAATAGATCCAGAGAATTGACATCCTTTCCTTGAATTTCGAATGCTTCATTTTCAATAGTGAGACCTGTGGCATGAGTGCCTGCCATTGAATTTAGAAGGGTACTTTTTCCACTTCCGTTGGGGCCCATAATTACTAATGTCTCACCGGCGGTGATAGAGAAGCTGATATTTTTCACAATGTGACAACTTCCAATCAAAACATTGTGATTTCTTATTTCTCCACAAATTCTACTTTTGCTATAGTCCATCAGCAATCTCCTTCATAAGAAGAGAAATCCTTGGGCCAGGAATCAAGGCATAGTCATTTTTTAATACTAAAATTTTTGGGGTATTCTTCATTTTGAAATTCTTTTTAAATAACGTCGCAAGCCCCTCAGCTTTGACTCCTTTATCACGAGTAAAAATGAAGAGATAATCAGCAGGGTGGCGAAGAAAGGTTTCAAGGGAAATATCTTTATAACCCTCCTTAAAAGGAGCCGCATTAGTGAGTCCACTCAGAGAGACAATATCACTTAAATAGGTATCTTTTGAGGCAAGCGAAAAACCCAAAACCTTAGGAACTTCGCCCTTTATACTAATGACTGCATAGAAGGTGCCCTTTAATTTTTTATCTTTTAAGGCATTTTCTGATTTTTTAAAACTTTCTTGGATACTAGCTAATTCCTTACTTTTTAATTCCTTTGCCATCATACTAATGGTGTCTTTAATGTCTTTTAGCGTGGTCAGTTTATAACTTTTTAATTTAAGGCCAAGTTTTCCTATCATGGAAGAAAATTTTGAGTCTTCAACATCTTGAGAAATAATAACAGTGGGCTTCAAGTTTACGATTTTTTCATAGTGGGGAGAAAAAGGTGTTCCCACTCTAGGGATTTTCTTTACCTCTTCAGGATATTGACAATAGGAACTAACGCCCACAACTTCTTCATTTAAATTAAGTGCGTATAATATCTCAGTGATAGCAGGAGACATGGAAATAATGGCACTATAAGCATTTCCAGTAATCAACATCAAGACAAAGAAAGTCTTGAATTTACTTTTCATCATCATTAAATAGTCCTTTCAAAGGACAGCAAAAAGTTTCTATTTGGTGTTCCGAAGTTTTTAATTTCTTCATACTTTCTATTTAGAATGTTATTGAGATTAAGTGTCACTCTAGTCACATTGTCATTGTAGCCCACAAAGGCATCAAACTTTAAGTAGGAAGGCATTCTAAAATGGCCTGTATCCTGACGACTTCCGATATAAACGCCCTGAAGCCCAAGGTTAAACTTCTCTCCAAAAGGAGTGTCAACACTTGCCGTAAATTTTTCTCTGGGTCTCCTAAGGGCATACTCCCCAGTTGTGGGATCAATCGCTCTTAAGAAATTAGCATTTATAGACCACGACAAATCTTTCCAGACACTAGAAGCACTTAACTCTATCCCCTTATTGTTTTGAGCACCAAGGTTGGCATATCGATTAAGTAGAGCATCGAAATCAATATAGTTAGAATAGAAGATATCAAAATAAGTAAGCTCTCCTTGAAATTTAGACCTTTTATAAAAGAGAGATATTTCACGAGACTTTGATTTCTCCACTTTTAGATTAAGAGAGCCGAAAGAAGAAAAACTCTGATAAAGACTAGGACTTTTAAAACCTGTGGATTGGTTTACCTTTAAAGTATAGGCGTCTTTTCTAAATCCAAGGGCCAAGCGATAAAGACCCTCATCTTCTACATCTTGAATATTTTCGTAGCGTCCACCGGCCTCTGCAAATAATTCATTCTCCCCAAAGGAGTGATCATAGCGAAAGTGACCATATGCTGAAATTCTCTCACGAGATTTCTCGACCGGAAGAATAGTATCGAGCGCCTTGGCCTTTTCTTTTTCAAAGCTTAACCCACTTATTAAATCCAATTTTTCTGAAAGATAGGCCTTATTAATTATCTCTGCCCGTGAAGTGCTGCCCTCATATACATATTGAGTGTTCACATTAGAAGAAACGACAGAAGAGTCTGTTTCAACGAATCGTTCTTCAAATAAGAAGTTTGGATTAATTAAAGAGGAGAAAGACTTTAACCATGAAAAACTCACAGAAGAAGCCTGGTAATTGGATTTATTACCGAGAACATCCCCAGTTCCACTGTCAAAATCTGATTTAGATTTTTGATAACGACCATTAAGCTTATAAGCATGGCCGTTATGCTTTTGGCCGACATTCAATCTTAAGTTTAAGTTTTCATAACCATCTTTCTCGGCCTCACCTTGGGCCACTGAAACTTTGTCTTGATTAAAAGACGAGATGCCCTCGGCCTTATCGTAAGACACAGACAAAACGGCCTGTCCCTTACCTCTAGCTAAATTCGTAATGGCACCCAAGGAGCGCTGTTTATAGGAACCCACCTTGGCCAAAACTTGATTTCGAGTCTTCTTTTTCGTGGTAATTCTAATAACACCACCTATTGCCTCTGCACCATACAAAACCCCTTGAGAGCCCTTAAGCACTTCAATAGACTCGATATTTTGAGTATTCAAGAACTCTAGTCTTGAGCCTCCACCAATGGCCGTTAAGTCAGTGATGCGTACGCCATCAACCATAATTAATGTATGGCGATTGGAGGTACCACGCAAAAAAAGCGAACTCGCCTTTCCAAAAGCGCCACTTGTAAAAAGATTAATTCCGGCCATTCCTTTCAAGAAATCAGCGACATTTGTAGAGCCACTTTTTTCTATTTCTTCACCAGAATATTTTAAGATACTTGAGGTACTTAGTGAGTAATCCCGCTTAAACCTTTCTGAGGTTACGATAATTGGTTCTTCACTAGAGAAAACTAATTGAGGGAAAGTTAGTTGAATGAAAAAAATAAACAAGAGAAAAACAGCTTTCATAAGTATCCTGACGCGGGACTGGTTTCCAGAGAAAAGGCTCGGACTTATGAGTGTTACTCAATTACCGTTGCGCGACAGTGCTGGACTTTCACCAGACTTCACTTTTTTCGTCTTTCTTTAATTCATATTGGGATCCATTGCATCCCTAACACCTTCACCAATTAGATTTAAAAGAGTGAGTGTCGTAAATAGAGCACCTGCAGGATAAACAGCTAACCACCAGGCTACCGTGAAGTGTTTTTGGGCCTGTGACAATAGTTCGCCCCAAGAGGGAGTTGGAACTGGTAGGCCAAAACCAAGATAATCGAGCATGGATAACGAAATAACATTATTTGAAATCACAAAGGGAGCAAAGGTAATTACCGGAACTAAGCTATTTGGCAGAATGTGCTTAAAAATAATCACACGATTTCTGGCACCCATTGATCTAGCAGCTTCTACAAACTCTCTCTTTCTATTTTTTAGGAACTCTCCCCTTACATAATAGCTAATAGGCACCCATCCAAAAATAGATGAAATGGCGACCAAGAGAAACATATTAGGAGTAAAGATACTGATTAAAATTAACAGGAGAAAAAACGTAGGAATGGTACTAAAGACTTCCACCATTCTCTGGCCAATCATATCTACCTTTCCACCAAAGTAGCCCATGATGCCACCAAAGGTCACACCAAAGAAAAGACTTAGAATCCACACTAAGAAGGCATATGAAATAGAGTATTTAAACCCGTAAAGAATCCTTGAAAAAACATCACGACCAGACTCATCAGTCCCCATAATGTTGGTTGCCGTCGGAGGAGATGGGTAAGAATAAACACTTTCATTTGACTCAAAAGGGTTCCACTTAATGACCGGCCACACGATAGTGTCGCCTTCTCCTACTTCCAATTTCTTGTAGCTCATCACCAAAGTATTCTCAAAACCAAAGTCTCGAGGATGATAATCAACAAAAACCGGGAAATAACTACTTCCCTTATAAGAGAGATAGAGCGGTTTGTTATTAGACAACATCGGAGCTGTAATGGTCCCAATGACCATAAGGACAAATGCTATTAATGAGTAGAAGGCTGACTTACGTGTTTTAAAACGACGCCACCTCTTTCTTGTTAAATCATTTGAGATAAATCGTTCAATCATTTGAAATCTATCCTTGGGTCAACTAATACATAGGCCAGGTCACTGATCAAGTTACCAACCAACATTAAGATTGATTGAATAAAGGTCAGACCCATAATGACATTATAATCACGCTCTAAAATAGACTGGTAGCCAAGTAGCCCCATCCCATCGAGGTTAAAAATAGTTTCAATCAAAAGCGATCCTGCAAAAAAGATTGAAAGAAAGCTACCAATGCCTGTGACAATTGGTATCAAGGCATTTCTAAGAGCATGTTTTAGAAAAACAGTTTTCTCAGAGAGACCCTTTGCTCTGGCCGTTCGAATGTAATCCTTCTTAATCTCTTCTAGTAGTGAGTTCTTTTGAAGCATTGTTAAGACTGTAAATTGACCAATCATGTAGGAAATACAAGGAAGAACGAAGTGGTGAATTCTATCGCCAACTTTGCCCCAGAAGCCATAGTAGGTGTAATCATCTGAGTAAAGTTCACCTGCAGGAAACCAATCAAAGAATTGCCCACCAGAAAAGAAAACGATCAATAGAATCCCCAACATAAACCCTGGGATTGAATACATGGCCATAATAAGAAAACTTGAGCCGTAATCAAATTTTGAGCCATTAAAAATGGCTTTTAGGACACCCAGTGGAATACAGATCAGATAAGACAGAAAGAGCGAGATGAAGCCAAACTGAAGAGAGACTGGGAACTTGCTCATGATAACGTCAGTTACAGGCTCTTCGTAAGTGAAGCTTTCTCCAAAGTCTAGACTCGCAAGATTTTTTAACCAAATCCAATAACGAATATGAATTGGCTTATCAAAACCGTACTGCTTCTTTAAGGCCTCAATAACTTCCTCTGATATCGCAGATGAGTCATTTGAGCTTCCTACACTTGCAGCGGCATCTCCACCGGAGCCAGCGCCGCCAAATTGAAGTTCTTGTAGTTTTCTCTCGACAGGAGAACCGGGTGCTAGATTGATGATGATAAACACAATAAGCGTCACCCCAAACAACGTTGGGACCATCAGCAAGGTTCTTCTTAAAATATACTGTAACAAAGCTCTACTCCTAAATTATCTACTGAGAGATTTTCCAGTATTCCATACCAACACCAAATTTAAATGTATCACCTGGTCTCTCGAGCCTATCACTGTAGCCATAGAAACCAAACTTACTATTAAAGAGGAAGGCATAAGGAACGTCTTCTGCAATCAGCCTAAAAGCTTCGCGAAGAATTGGAATTCTCTTTTCTCTTTCAAGTGTGTCTCTGGCCTGGTCGATAAGCTTATCGACTTTTTTATTTTCATAGCTAACAAAGTTTGAGCCCTTATTTTTAGCTGAGTCAGAATGCCAAATTTGCTTTGGATCGTAATCAACAGACCCACCAGACCAGCCAAGTCTAACCGCTTCAAATTTTCTCTCATTTAAAAGAGTGATGAACGTGTTCCACTCAACAACCTTAATCTGGACATCGATGCCAGATTTCTTCGCATCTTGTTGAAAGGTAACTAGGTATTTAGTGAATTCTTTATTCGGCTCAAGAATAGTGAAACGAAATGGAGTTTTAACACCAGCGATAACCTTATCTAAAACTTGATCGCCATCAGTGTCTTTCCAACCATTTTTTCTCAAAAGCTCGAGGGCTTTTTTAGGATCAAAGGCAACTGGTTTAACTTTTGGATCAGCATAGATTGATTGCTGATACCATGGACCTGTAGCAGGTAAACGAAGACCGTAATCATACTTTTCAATCATCTTTTTACGATCGACAAGATGATAGAGGGCCATACGAACTTCTTTTGATTTAAAAAGCTCATTTTTTAAGTTCCAGCCGATAAAACCATAGCCTTTAGGTGCTGAGTTTTCGTACTTAACTTTCTTTACTGACTTGCCCCACTTCTTACCACTCGTTTTCTTTACATATTCTTCAGCAGTTAATGAGTTAAAATCGAGATCACCCTTTTCGAGGCGTTGAATAGCGATATTGCCTTCCTTAATGAAACGCATTCTAATGCGAGCAAAGTTGTGCTCTTTAGGATAGGTCGTATTTCCCCACCACTGCTTATTTTTTTCTAGCACTATAAACTTTCCACGACTCCAGTCTGCAAAAGTATAAGGACCAGTTCCAACAAGAGTTTTATTAAGCTCTTTTTCTTGCTCTTCACTTGGATCTTTATAAAGGTGCATAGGAACAACGCCCATACCGGCAACAACATCGAAGTTAGCAAAGTATTTTTTCTTTGCCTTAAACTCGACCCTTTTGCCACCATCTAGGACCTTACAATATTCAATATTTTCAAAGTAAGACTTAGAGTGAGCCGTTTTATATTTATTTTCAGGATCCATGATGGCATCAAAAGTAAATTTGATATCTTCTGCCGTAAAAGGCTTTCCATCATGCCACAACACACCTTCTCTTAGAGTAAAAGTGTAAACCAAACCATCTTTTGAGACTTCCCAAGATGTTGCAAGGGCCGGCTTCCATTCGTATGTTTCAACATCTCGGCTAGCAAGACCTTCAATTATATATCCCTGAACCTGGCTGGCATAAAAGTCAGTAGAAGAAAGAGGATTTAGAGTTGTTGGTTGTTGAGTGAGATTAAAGTTAAAAGTATCGCTAGAACTACCGCCCTTTTTACCTTCCTTATTACAAGAAATGGTTAGAACCATAGACGCCAACACAGACACCAATAAGGCGAATTTAAACTTCATACGCTTATCCCTCGTTAATTCTTCATGCTTAAAACTGCTCTACACTAATTGAAATTAGACAAAATTTGAAGGAAAAGGTCAGGAAAGACCTAAATTGATTGAAGTGCCATCATTTTGGAAAATAGAGCCTTGGGTCGAGCGCCCAGCGGTCATCCTTAAGGTTCTTATCATCGATACGATACTTCTCTAGCTTATTATCGATATCGAGTATGCGGCCCTCTAGGTCTTTGTAATTACGGTAAGATGTTAAACGATCCTCTTCGAGGCTTCCTAACTCCTCGCGCCATTCTGCCTCAAGCTTATCCCGCAACACTTTATAACGCAGGTTGATGGAGTTAACTTTTTCAATGTGATTATCCAAATTCTTCTGATTTTTTAAGAGACGCGAATTCAACGCGAGGCGTTTTTTTAAAAGGATTTTAAGAAGCTCTTTCCCCATTTTTAGATTATTAACCAAATCTTGGCTAAAGAGCATCATGTAGCCACCCTCGGCCGTGTAAATAAAGCGTTTGCAATAAGCAAACTCGGGAACCTTCAAAAGCAAATAGTTATTGGATTTGCCAATGACGTAGCCCTTACACTTTAAGTCAGGTCCTCTCTCATCCCAAAACTCAAGTTGATCCCTTTTATTAAGATACTTCATATTTACAAAATCAATTTTAAGGCGAATGAGACCAGCTTCTTCGTTGATACGAGAAATTCTTCCTGAGAAAAGACCTAAGCGCTTTGTCTGGCCTTGCGTTAATACCGCCGACCTTGCATCAGCAAGGAAGAGAAAAACGACAAGAGAAAATAATTTTAGGCCCACCATAATATCTATTATAAAGGGATTAGTAATTTTCTAAAGGTGGAAGTTAGTGCCCGATGAATTGACTATGGTTTTTTCATAATTAGGCTTGATGTTGTTTTGAAAGTCTAAAAATCGTTATCTTTTAAGTTGAAGTCCTCATCATTAGTCTCAAGAGAAAATTCTTCAATATCTGAAGGTATATTTTCAGACATACTAGAGACCTCCGCTTCAGGTGACTTTTCTTTTCGGTATGAATCAAGCTCAGCCCTGATATAAAGCTGAAGTAATTCATAAGCTTCTTCTAATTCTCTGATTGTGTGGCGTACATGTTCGTTTACTGTACCAGGCATATCATTGGTAACCATTAGGTACCATTTTAGATCATCTACTTTTGCATAAAATTGATCGAGGCCCACAATAACCTCTTCGCCACAATTCATCAGGTCTCTAACTGTTACATCATCATAACGATGTTTAAAAACTTCAGGAAAGTGTTCGCGAGTTCTCTTTGCAGAAAAGTACTGCATATATTCTGGTTCACGATACTTTATTCTTTCAAAGACCCTTTGGGCATCAAGGCGAAGGATCGTGATTATCTTAAGTGCTTCGTTATCTTTTCTTTGTTTCTCGCTCATGAATCCCCTCCCATTTGTGGAAGTCGTGCTCTTCTACCACCTGGCCAGCGTTCACTCTCCTGATCAGTACCGGAGAATTCTTTGAGTACCTGGGAAATAATGAAATCTGCCATTAAAGGCAATCTTAACACCATATAGTCTTTTCGGGGTTTAAATGAAGCATAGTCTTCAACTTCTTTAAAGGAAGTTAAATGAAGGATACGTATTTTTCCAGACTTTAAAAAGAAATCAAAATGACGTTTCTTAAACTCTTGAAACTTATGATACTGAGCAATTGTTTTAGTAATGAGGATAACGGGAACTTTTCTCTTGGATAAAAAGAAATCAATTTCCCCTGGCTTCACTGGAACGAGAGAGATATTTACCTGCCTCAACCTTGCCGCCAAATGAATAAAATCATCACCTAGTTTTGGTGTCCATTGAATATAAAGAATATAGTCTTCTAATTTCTCAAAGCCTTCCATAATAGCTTATCGACTGGTCAGCTTATCGATCAAGCTCGGCCTATATGGCCCTTAGAAGCGGCAATTTTTTCCTATCAAATGTCATCATTCTTAAAATAAACGCTAAGATCACCCCAAGAAGAACAGTTAAGGGTCCGCCACCAGGTCCTTGAGGAGGTCGACCATTTACAAAGGCAACACTTCCACAGGCCAAGGCATTTGTCTCTTCACCTTGTCCTCTTGCAAGCTCAGAGACGAAGCCAACCTCTTGGCGCCTCAGGGTTTCATCAATTGCGGCAAGTGCCCCAGAGGTATCATCGTTACTTAAGAGATTATTACCTTGAAGAGAAGCATACATTACAGCATTACTAAACTCAGAATGATCCAAACCAATGACATGGCCTAGTTCATGAAGAATTGTTTGATAGAGGATATTTGAAGAATTATTTCTTAAAGCCGTATTTCCACCATTCAGAATTATTTCAAAGCGAGAGAAAAAGGTCCCTGTTCTGTAGCGAACAGTTACAGCAAGTGTTGTACTTGGATTGAAACCTGTTTCTGCCGCAAAATCATTACTCCAGCGGATTGCATTTCCAAAGGGACTTACACCAACTTGCGCGCTACTAGGAATGTTCCAAATCTCTTTACCCACTCCGTCTTCCCAGGCGCTAACCGCCTGGGCGACAAGAGTAGATAAGATTTGTCCTTCACTTTGGTTACTTGCAAAATTTTGAGCGCTTACAGGAAGGCCAGACCAATATATTCCGGCCTTAAAGTCACTCGTAAGATTAAAAGCAAAGGAATTGATACAAAGGCTCCAGAAAACCCAAACAATTAGGGACTTCATTTTAACATCCTTGTTCTCACCACCCGACTCATCCTAAGTAGGGTCTATAGAATAAAGCTTAGTTATCTAAAAGCTCAAAAGAACAAGCTAGTCCTTCTTGAGCATAGACTCTAAACCTTTCACCTTTTTTGAAATGGTGGGGACCACCCTTTAAGACTGTGAGAGAAAAGTCATCATTGAGATTACCTTTAATTTTCTCAGTAACTTCAAAGAGAATTGTCTCTTGAGGAAGGGAAGAAAAAGGAGCACGCGAATCGCTAATTTCTTTTACCACACCCTTGAATCCTGTGTTGCAAGATTCAGGAGAGAAATTGGTCGTTGCCATCACATTGCCGGAGAGAGAGATGAAAAGGGCAAACGTTCCTATTTTGATTAGCGAGGAATTAACATCAGCTGCTCGCAGTGTGGGAAAGTTAAGCCTCATCCTTGTGCTCCTTTCTTCAATTATGTCTTCCATGACTACTTAATAAAACTGGTCATCCTAACCTGTCCTGCTTTTATATAAAGCACAAAGCGTGCCAAAACTGAAAGGAGCTAAAGCCCCTTTAATACGTGGGTCTGACATTTTCTGGAGGATCAATAAAGGACCAAAATCAGGAATATTAGTGATGAACAAATACTTCCCACTACTTACGAGGAGTGCCAAAGAGAACCCCTCTGTCAAAAAAACGCCCTCACTAAAATTTAGTGAAACTTGCAATCCCTATCACTTAAATATTTCACTTACTTAAAAAAAGAACACTTGTTCAAAACAGTACAGATAGCTGAGCCTGACCAGACATAAAATTCTTATCAATATTTTTTTAATTCTCTTAAAGCTTCATAAGTGTACGTAAGTTCATCCGGACCGAATCTCTCTAGGCATTTAAGAAGATCCTCTATGGTGTCAATATCTGACCACTCTTTCAAAAGTTTGACCTCATGGCCGTGCTTCTGAAAGTTTCTCACAAGAGAATGGCAGACCTTTTCTGGGGGAGATTCAATGTCAAAGCACCTTGCCGACTCTTTCGGTCCCGCCGCAAAATAAATGCCACCATCAATATCCGGTCCAATATATACGGTATTTCTCTCCATCTTCAGTTCATTAAGAAAATGAAAGGGGAAGTGAGGAAGGTCTGTTCCAGTTAGAAAAAAATAAGGAGATTGGATTTGAGAAACTCCGATGGCCAATCGTTTGAAGAACTCATCTTTAATCTGCACAAACATATCCAATTTATGGATCTTTGAACTCTCAAGGATTTCGTTTAAATCTTCCTTCTCTTTATCTGTTTCAATATCAATAAGAGGTCTTAAGGGAAGAGCGCAATGAGAGCTGTAGCGCCTGAGAAAGTCCTTAAAAAAGGCTTTATAAAGAAGAAGACATTTCTCAGGGTCATCAGGAAAGAGTCTAGTTTTTACAGATCCAAGTCTAAGGGCCTTCCCAAAGAGGACAAATTCAATCTGCGAACTATTCAACACCGTTGAAGAAGGTTGTACCAATTCTCTGGGGCCGAATATGAAAGGGCTCGTGAGACCAAGGATAGACCATATTAAACCAAACAAATAAGGCCTTCCCCCTAATGTGGGATTGAGGCACAAATCCCCAGCGACGAGAGTCAGAAGAGAAGTCCCTATTATCTCCCATCATAAAGTAATTACCCTCAGGAATAGTTATTTTGATTTGTCCGATATGAATAGGACTAAGATCATTATGGGCAATAATATGTTTTATAGGACCATTTTGAATTTTATAAAAATTCATATCTAGCTCACGTCCCTTGGAATCATAAAGCTCGATAAGTTCTTTTTTCATTTCAGGAGTAACTGACTCTCCCTTAATTTCTTTATCATTTATAAAAACACGATTATCAAAAACCTCAATCGTGTCACCAGGGAGAGCAACCAATCTCTTCACATAGAGAACACTGCGATTATCTGGAAATTCAAAAACGATAATGTCGCCTCTTTTTGGTTCTTTAAAGTCAGTAAGATAAACCGGATCGCCAAACCACTCCGAAAAGGGGAGCTTAAGGCCATACTGCATTTTATTTACGAGAATGAAATCTCCAATTGCCATGGAGGGAAGCATAGAGCCCGAGGGAATATGATTAGGTTCAAAGAATGTCGACTTGAATCCGAATACACCTAAGAATATTAGGATATAAGAAATAATCTCTTTTTTTATTTTTTCTTTGTCCCAATTCATAAATAAAGGTTCCTTATAATTTAAATACTTTATAGATAAATTTATAGCAAAGTTCTTAGGTCTCTGCCAAAAAAAAAGGCCTCCCATATAAGGAGGCCTTCTATTAAGCGATATTGTGGAAAATTACATCATTCCTGGCATGCCACCCATGCCACCCATGCCGCCCATGCCACCAGGCATTCCGCCACCAGCACTATCTTCTCTAGGAAGATCAGCGATCATAGTTTCTGTAGTAAGCATAAGGCCTGCAATTGAAGCAGCATTTTGAAGTGCAGAACGAGTAACCTTAGTTGGATCAATAATTCCAGCTTTAGTTAGATCCTCATACTTGTTCTCAAGTGCGTTATATCCAAAAGTTGTAGATTTTTGGCTACGAACTTCGTTAACAACAACAGAACCTTCAAGCCCAGCATTATGAGAAATTTGACGAAGAGGCTCTTCTAGAGCTCTACGAACAATTCTTACACCAAACTGTTGTTCTTCATTTCCAGTCTCAAGACCATCAAGAGCACTTGCAGCGTGAAGAAGTGCAGCACCACCGCCAACTACGATACCTTCTTCAACAGCGGCACGAGTAGCGTTTAGAGCATCTTCAACTCTGTCTTTCTTTTCTTTCATTTCAGACTCTGTTGGAGCACCAACATTGATAACGGCTACGCCGCCAGCAAGCTTAGCAAGTCTTTCTTGAAGCTTTTCTTTGTCGTAATCAGAAGAAGTTTCTTCGATTTGCTTTCTAATTTGACCAACACGAGCTTCAACTTCTGATTTCTCACCAGCACCATCAACGATAGTTGTATTTTCTTTGTCGATAGTGATTCTTTTAGCACTACCAAGGTGAGTAAGTTCAGCGGCCTCAAGGCTCATTCCAAGCTCTTCAGAAATTAAAGTACCACCAGTAAGAGCAGCGATATCTTTAAGCATTTCTTTTCTTCTATCGCCAAAACCAGGAGCTTTAACAGCAGCAACATTTAAAGAACCACGAAGCTTGTTTACAACAAGAGTTGTAAGAGCTTCACCTTCTACGTCCTCAGCAAGGATAAGAAGTGGCTTATTTGATTGCATAGTTTTTTCAAGGATAGGCACTAACTCTTTAAGGTTAGAAATTTTCTTATCAGTGATAAGAAGAAGAGCGTCGTCAAAACCTACTTCCATTTTTTCCGCATTGTTTACGAAATAAGGAGATAAGTAACCACGATCAAATTGCATACCTTCTACAACGTCTAAAGTTGTTTCAGCAGTCTTAGACTCTTCGATTGTAATAACACCACTATTTCCAACTTTATCCATTGCTTCAGCGATTAGCTGACCAATTTCTAAGTCATTGTTTGATGAAATTGTACCAACTTGAGAAATTTCTTCGTTAGACTTAACTTCCTTAGAAATATCTTTAAGTTTAGCAACAACTGCTGTTACAGCAATATCAATTCCACGCTTAAGATCCATTGGGTTATGACCAGCAGAAACAAGTTTTGCACCTTCACGGTAAATTGCTTGAGCTAGAACAGTTGCCGTTGTTGTACCGTCACCTGCATCATCATTAGTTTTTTGAGCAACCTCTTTAACCATTTGAGCGCCCATATTTTCGAAATTGTTTTCAAGTTCAATTTCTTTAGCAACTGACACACCATCTTTTGTGATGTGAGGTGCACCAAAAGACTTTTGGATAATGACGTTACGACCTTTAGGTCCAAGTGTTACTTTTACAGCGTTAGCAAGAGAGTTTACTCCGTGAAGGATTAAACTTCTGGCGTCCTCTGAATACTTTAATTCCTTAGCCATTTTATTCTCCTATGTTAAATAATTAGCTTTTTTATTTTTGGTTGTTTTCAATCAGCGCAACGGCTTAGTGTAAAACACCAAGGATGTCGTCTTCTCTCATTATAAGAAGCTCTTTCCCTTCAACTTTTACTTCTGTACCAGCATACTTTCCGAAAAGGATGGTCTCGCCTTCCTTAACGTCCAATGCACGAATAGTTCCATCAGTATTTCTGTAACCAGAACCAACAGAGATAATTTTCCCTTGTGCTGGTTTTTCTTTGTTGTTGTCAGGAATAATGATCCCACCAGCTGTTTTTGTTTCTTCTTCAAGTCTTTCGACGAGTACGCGGTCTTGCAAAGGTCTTACTTGCATACGTTCCTCCATTTTCTGTAATGCGACAAAGCGCGTTTAAAACACTAATATTTGTTTCGAGACACAATCTAATATCGTTTTGATCAGTGTCAAGGGTGACCATCATAAAAAATCTAAAGGTTTCTTTGCCTTATTTAGGGCCAAAAGTAAGAAATACCTTATATTCGGGCCTAACCTAGTGTAAATTCAGGCTTGTCTTCACATCTATACTATTTAAGGAATTGCTCCATTGGGACTATCTGAATTTTGGAATAACCGCGTTCTCAAATTTCTCATTAAAAACTCAGTAAATGAGGAGAGAACTTATTTTGTCTTAACCCTGATTGTTGGCCTGCTTGCAGCAGTGATTGCCGTCGGACTTCATAAGATTACTCACGCTTTGGTCGCATTTTTTGGAACAGATAAACCTTTTGAACTAAAGGCATTCCTCTGGGGAGGATTTGCTCTCGCAGTAAGTGGATACATAACGACCAGAAAATTTCCCGGCACCTCAGGATCTGGTATCCCGGGAGTAAGAGTTGGTCTCGCCGTTTATCATGGCCGGATCACGCTGGGCCAAACAGTGATGAAGTTTATCACAAGTGTGCTCTCTCTATCTTCAGGATTTTCTCTCGGAAGGGAAGGACCTACCGCAGCTATTTCAGCGGGGATCGGTTCTTACTTTGGCCAAGTTTTTCACCTCTCTAAAAGGAAAGTTAAAGCACTCGTTGCTATTGGTGCGGCCGGCGGTATTGCAGCGGCGTTCAATACTCCAATCGCTGCTGTTGTTTTTACCCTAGAAGAAATTGTTGGAGACCTTAACGCTAAGGTCCTGGGAAATATTGTAATCTCTTCAGTTGTGGCCTCTATTGCTGCGCACCTAATGATGGGTAATAGGCCCACTTTCCAGGCGCTTGAATATACACTTGGTCACCCCCTCGAACTTGTTCTTTATGTGTTGGTTGGTTTTGCTACTGCCATCATGGGACCTCTTTGGACAAAGTCGGTTCTTTGGACTCGTGACTTCAATATGAAAATTTTTAAGGGTCATCGCCTTACTATTATCATGGTCACCTTTTTGATTATTGCAGCAATTTCCTATATTCAACCAGAAGTACTTGGCAGTGGTCATGGATCTATTGAGGATGCTCTCTTAAACCTTTTAAAGGACTGGAGATTTCTTCTAAGTCTTTTCGTTTTAAAGTTTTTCGCGACGACAATTTGCTATGGCTCTGGAGTTAGTGGTGGCCTATTCCTACCCACACTATTAATGGGTGCTACCCTTGGTAGTTTATGTGGAAGTGTTTTTCAGCTGGTCTTTCCTGACATGGGTTTAAATATTGGAGCATTTGCCCTCGTTGGTATGGGCTCTTATTTTGTTGCTGTAATTCGTGCTCCCTTTACAAGCATTATCATGGTGTTTGAAATGACGAGGGACTATCACATTATATTACCCCTGATGATTGCAAACATGGTTAGCTACTACATTAGCTCAAAGCTCCATGATGGCTCTATTTATGAATCTATCTCAGAACAAGATGGGGTTCATCTTCCAACTAAAGAAGATAATGAAATCTTGGAGTCCCTTATTGTTGAAGATGCTATGGTTGAGACTCCATTCTCCATTAGTGCTAACTTGTCAGTTAAAGAAGCTCACGAACTTATTAAAGAAAAGCCATTCTCTGGTTACCCCATTCTAAAAAATGGTCTTCTTGTTGGCATGGTCGCAAGGTCGGATATCAAGCAAGCAATCACCAAGGAAGAGCAAGAAAAGTCTGTTTTGGAAATCGCTGAAAAGAAAGTCATTACCATTTATCCTGACCAATCTCTTATGGTGGCCTTTCACAAGCTAGATCGCTTTCATGTATCTCGCTTGCCCGTAGTTAGTAGAATTAATGACAAAAAGATGATTGGCATAATAACGGCTGAAAATATTGTGTCCCGCTTTGGCTATCATGTTACTGAAGAGCGTGATTAAATCTAAAAAATTTAAATAATTAAGCCTTTCCACTCCCCTAAAGTCTCTAAAGGCCTTATCATATACAGTAATGTCATTTGATTCACTGGCTTTTCTATTCTTTTTTGTGCCCTTTCTTATTTGCTATCACAGCTTACCTGAAAAATTGCGCCTGCCCTTATCATTGGTAGGAAGTTATATTTTCTATTCAAGTATTAATCTCGCTTTCTTACCTTTAATTCTATTTTCCACAATTATTGATTATTTTTGTGGTCGCAGTATTGAGAGTAAACCTGAACATAAGAAAATATTCTTGGCGCTCTCTTTTTTTCTAAATCTAGGTGTTCTCTTTTTCTTTAAATATTATCCATTCGCGGCCAATAATATAAACTCACTCTTTCATTATTTTAACTTTAGTACCCAGCTCCCCCTATTCGATCTAGCTTTTCCAGTGGGTATTTCTTTTTATACGATTCAAACTATTGGTTACACCATTGATATATACAGAGGCCGCGCTAAGGCCGAGAAAAACTTCTTTAAATTTGCTCTCTTTGTTTGTTTCTTTCCTCAGCTAATTGCTGGTCCACTAGAAAGGGCCGGCAACCTAATTAGCCAGTTTGCAGCCCCCTTTAAGCTAAACTATTTTCAAACACAAAAGTATGTCCTCTTTATTCTTATTGGCTTAGCAAAGAAAACAATCGTATCTGATCGATTATTTGGGATCATTGAACACAGTATTAAAAATCCAACTGAATTAGAATATGCCTCTAAAAACTTTTTAAACTTCTATTTAATGTATTATCGGCTCTATTATGACTTTAGTGCCTACTCCATTATGGCCATAGGTATTGGTGGTCTACTTGGGATCAGATTGTCTACAAACTTTGTTCATCCAAACTTTACTACAAATATCGCAGACTTTTGGCGCCAATGGCATATCACTCTTCATGACTGGCTTAAGGACTACATCTATAAGCCACTTAGGGAGAAAAAGGTCAATAAGACGATAGCCGTTTTCTTAGTCTTTATTGCTAGTGGCATTTGGCATGGTCCGAATTGGAACTTCATTTTTTGGGGAGCTCTGAACGCGACTTACATTCTTCTTTATCATGGGTTGGTATTTCCCTTTCTCAGCACCAAGAGTTTTTCCAAGACGAAAGGATTTAAAATACTTTCTTCCATTTTAAATTATCATCTTATTGCGGTGACAACTCCCTTTTACTTTTTCACTGATATTGGCGAAGCCTTCCACTTCATCACCAATGGATTCACTTTCAGTTACTTTCAGCCCATAAACTTCTACAACGCCATACCCTATGGTCTAAAACTTGATTTAAAATATAGTCTTTTCTTCCTGATACTTTTTGAAGTTTTTTCTTTTACCGTTTATTTTAGAAAATTAAGTGTCGAGAAGTTTAAGAGTCGCCCCATGCTAATAAACGCCCTAATCATCTTCTTGTTAATTTGTTTCTTCCTATATTCTAAAGAGTCTGGTCCCCTCTTTAGATATTATTATTTTTAGAGGTTTTGTGAAAAAGTTTATCTCTCATTTTCTAATATTTATCGGCCTCTTTTTTGGCTCATGGATCGTTTTTAAGACAAACTTCCCCGTCTATGTAAAAGGCGTAGAGTATTTAAGCTGGAGCTTTAAGTTTAGAGAACTTAAAGTAAAGGATTTTGAAAATGCCGTCCTTGTCTTTGGAGACTCTGCGACCGAAGCAGCGTTTAACCCCGCTTTAATAAATACGCAGGAAAGGATCTATAATCTTGCACTTCCCGGGGGAACCCTCTTTGATAGCTATGTATTCGCAAAGCGTATTACAGAGGCCAAAGTAAAACCTAAGAAAGTATTTCTCATATATAGTTTTGTTAATTATTTTATGGATGATGGTTTTTTAGAACAAAATATTAATTACAACTTTTTCACTCCTGATGAGATCAGAGAGTCTTTAACTTGGCAGAGAAATAATGTTTTTTTATTCTCGCCATTTGATCCCTTTAAAAACTTAGCGGTGTATTTCCCCTTCAGTATATTCTTCGGTGACAAATCCAACGATGGTCACTACCGTCTGGCCTTGTTTGAATACTATCTTTCAAAATATCATCTTTCGATTATCGATTATTATCGCTTTAAAAAGTTTATTTCTCGGGAAGAATATGATTCTAACAAGGCAATTGAGAAGATTGACTCAAGCCTTCATGAAGCTAATGGGCATGTCGAATATGTAGATCGAGAAGTTAAAGACTTTGTGTACCCACCGAATTATTTTTCTAAAATCCCTTTTCCTGTACACCCCTTTTCTAATCACTTTCTCCAAGAAACAGTAAAACTACTCACAAAGGCAAATATAGAAGTTATTATTGAATTTTCACCTATTCCTCAAAAGTACTTTGAAGTTATGACGGATGAATTTTTAGCAAGTGGACAGGAGTATTTCACTTCAGTTGGAAAGAATTTCGCCGTTAGAACAGAGGGGAAGTTCCAAACCTACTCTGACCAGCTATATGCTGATCAGATTCACTTAAATAATAAAGGCACGAAAATTTTCACAAAATACATTGAAGACAAGTACTTTAAATAAGCTACTTTAAAGAATACCAATTATCGCCGGTCCCCATATCTACAATTAAAGGAACTTTTAGTTCTACAACGTTTTCCATACCTTCTTTAACTAGTTTTGAAACTTCGGCCACTTCATTTTCAGGAACTTCAAAAATAAGTTCATCATGGACCTGAAGAATCATTCTGGTTTTTAGGCCTCTCTCACGAATTTGATGGTCAATTTCAATCATGGCCATCTTAATCATATCGGCGGCGGTCCCCTGAATGGGGCTATTAATCGCAACCCTTTCGGCCATAGACTTTACAGTTCTATTTTTAGACTTAATGTCGGGTAGAAAACGCTTTCTTCCAGACATTGTGATGGCGTAGCCCGTCTCTTCTGCTTTTTCTTTAAGACTATCGAGGTAGCTCTTAACACGAGAAAAGCGCTCAAAATAATTTGTTATATAATCTTTCGCCTCTTTACGAGAAATCTTAAGCTGACCTGCTAAACCAAAAGAGCTTTGGCCATACATCAGGCCAAAGTTAACGGCTTTAGCTTTTGACCTCTCTTCCGAAGTTACTTCAGATAACGGAATCCCCATAATTTCACTTGCTGTTTGTCGGTGAATATCTTCCCCATTATTAAAAGCATTTACCATCGTAGGATCTTCAGAAAAGTGCGCCAACAATCTAAGCTCAACCTGAGAATAATCAGCTCCGAGAAGCACGTGGCCTTTTTCAGGTACAAAAGCCTTTCTTACCTTTCTACCAAGCTCTGTACGAATTGGAATATTTTGAAGGTTTGGATTGTTTGAAGAGAGCCTGCCTGTTGCTGCAACATGCTGGTTAAAGTGAGTATGAAGTCTCTTATCTTTTGTATGCACCAGCTCAGGCAACGTTTTAACATAGGTGGACAGTAATTTTCCAAGCTCTCTGTGCTTGAGTATTAGGCCAGGAATTGGTGACAAGTTTTTAGCATCCAATGCCTCTAAAACACTTGAGTCCGTTGAGTTTCCAGTTTTAGTTTTCTTAATCACTGGTAACTCAAGCCTATCAAATAATAACTCTCCGACTTGCTTAGGTGAATTAAGGTTGATTTCCTCTCCTGTAACTTCAAAGATCTCTGCTTCGATATTACCAATCGTTTCTTCAAGCTCTTTTTCCATGATAGAGAGTTGTGACTTATCGAGAGAGATTCCAGCCCTCTCCATTTCAGAGAGGATCGGAATCATGGGCGCATCAAGCTCATTATAAACAGAGGAAAGGTTTTTCTCTTTAAGCTCTGTTTTAAAGAGATTTACTAATTTAAATATAATTGCGGCCCTTTCCCCACAAAACTTAGACTTCTCCTCAAGACTCATCTCTTCCAGATAAATATCTTTTTTTGAACGGGCACCAAGTTCGTAGTCGAAGTAGCTCTTTGATAAACTCAAAATATCATGTCTCGTGCCTGGATCTAAAATATAGTGGGCCTGAGTAACATCAAAATATCTACAGGTAATTATTAAATCATTTTCCTGAGCGTAGAAGAAGTCTCTTTTCCAATGTTCAGAAGCCACTTCAAGGTCTTCACTACCCCAAACTGTATTCAAAAGCTTCTTAAGCTCATTGTCAGACAACGTGCTTTTATCATCGAAAGGAATGAAGTAGCTGGCCTCCCCATCAATAGAAAGAGTACATGAAGAGACTTTTCTTTCAAAAATATCGCCCGAGTCATACTCAGTATGAAAGGAGCAGCCTTCAACTGACTCAACCAACTCAATAACTTTTTCAAATTCTTTTTTATTATTAACCACTTTAAGGTCAAAAGTGTGAAGCTCTGCTTGAACAGGTGCCCCACCTTCGGCATCGTACTCAGCCTTTCTTAAGTCCATAAGCTTATTCACCATCGACTTAAAACCTAGACCTTCTAGAAAAGAAATTAATTCATCACTTGGATAAAACGATATCTTAGTCTCTTCAGGTTTTTTTCCAAGATCTAGATCAGTAACGATCTGAACAAGCTTTTTACTTAAAAGCCCCTCTTCCAAATGATCATTAAAAGCCGTTGTTAACTTTTTCCCTGTAAACGTTTCCTTCACTTCGATACATTTCTCAAGAGTCCCATGCTCTGCCAGAAGCTTAGCTGCACCCTTTGCCCCAATCCCTCTCATTCCAGGGATGTTATCTGAAGCGTCTCCCACCATTGATAAGTAATCAACGATTTGATCTGGCTTGACCCCCATTTTCTCAAACACTCCCTGAGCATCGTAAATTTTATCCTTCATTGTATCGAGCATCTTAATGTTGCCCCCTACAAACTGCATAAGGTCCTTGTCACCTGAAGCGATAAGAATTTCATCGAAATCATTTTTCCACTGAGTTACAGCTGCTCCGATAATATCGTCTGCCTCATAATTATCATCTTCCGCGTGAGGTAATTCCATCTTTTGAATAAGCTCTTTGATTAAAGCAAACTGAGGAATCAAATCCTCTGGGGCTTCTGAGCGATTCGCCTTGTATTCGGTGTACATTTGATTACGAAAAGACCCACCTGCAGTCTCCCTGGCCATCAATATGTGAGTCGGACGATAT
>JAFMBV010000032.1 GCA_017858255.1 Bacteriovoracaceae bacterium | reverse complement strand
TAAAATTCACTAAAATGAGGAGACTTGTCAGGTTGGATGATTTCTAAATCCTTAAGACTCTCTGTGAGTCCTAAGGATTCCATTTTGGCCTTGATCTGTTTTTCATTTCCTAAGAGAACGGGCTCTATCCTTCCCTCTGAAAGAAGAGTCTTACTGGCTTGAAGAATACGAGTGTTAGAGCCTTCTGCAAATGCCATTCTTATTCTAGATTCTTTTTTGCCTACAAAAGTACTTAAGCGATCTCTTAGTGACTTCATAAAAGAAGCTGTAGTACCAAGCCTATTTTGCAGATTGGCCGCATACTCATGAAGATCTTTAATTTCTTTTCTGGCCACACCTGAATCCATCGCGGCCTTTGCTACGGCGGGAGTCACTGTCGTTAAAACTCGTGAGTCAAAAGGTTTGGGAATAATGTAGTTGGGTCCAAAGGTAAAATCCTCATTGCCATAAGCAAGACGAACCTCTTCAGTTACTTCTTCTTTAGCGAGATCTGCGATTGCCCTAACTGCTGCAATCTTCATTTCTTCATTTATTTTGCGGGCGCTTACGTCGAGTGCTCCTCTAAAGATAAAGGGGAACCCTAGAACGTTATTAACTTGGTTAGGGAAATCACTTCGTCCAGTTGCCATGATGGCGTCACTTCTAACTTCAGCGACTTCGTGTGGATAAATCTCTGGCTCAGGGTTGGCCATCGCAAAAATGATCGGCCCTGCTGCCATGGTCTTTACCATATCCTTAGTAAGGACACCCCTTGCTGAAACACCCATAAAAGCGTCAGCACCATCCATTGCATCGCCGAGTGTTCGGTTTGAAGTATCTACGGCGAACTCTTCCTTATATTTATTCATGCCCTCAGTTCGGCCTTTGTAGATAACTCCTTTTGAGTCACACATCGTAAGATTTTCATCTTTGACACCAAGGTTTTTAAAAAGTCGGGCACAAGCTACGGCAGCTGCACCAGCTCCTGAGAATACTACTTTAACTTCTTCAATTTTTTTACCCGTCACTTCTAGGGCATTAAGAAAACCGGCACTAGCGATAATGGCGGTTCCATGTTGATCATCATGAAAGACAGGAATATCCATGATTTCTTTAAGTTGCTCTTCAACTTCAAAACACTCAGGTGCTTTTATATCCTCTAGGTTAATTCCTCCAAAGGTTGGCTCGAGCGATTTTATAACTCTAACCATTCCTTCTACAGTAGTTTCATCGATTTCTATGTCAAAGACATCTATATCAGCAAACTTCTTGAAGAGAATTCCTTTTCCTTCCATAACAGGCTTGCTTGCCAAGGGACCAATATTTCCAAGACCGAGAACAGCAGATCCGTTGGAGACAACACCAACAAGATTTCCTTTGGCCGTATACTTGTAAACAGTATCTGGATCATTATGTATTTCCATACATGGCCAAGCTACGCCTGGACTATAGGCCTTTGCTAAGTCAGAACTACTAAGCGTTGGCTTTGTTGAGATTACTTCAAGTTTTCCTGGGCGACCTAACGTATGGTATTCTAATGCGGCTTGCTTTTGAGCCTCTTGTTTATCTTTATTATCAGACACATCTCATCCTTGGTTTCTTTACCTTTTTTTGCTCTTTAGAATAGCTGAATTTTCATAGGTTTACATGATGTAATGTTCTAAAAATGCATGAGGAAACATAGCGTTAGGAATGACTTTTGCGTTTAAGGAATTTATTGAGACCAAATAGAAAAATACAAGAGGTCAGGATGCCAATATAGAGCGAATCAAGCTGTTGGATCCAAGCTTTTGGGGCAAAAATCTGCCATAAAGTCATCACTAATGCTGCGCTAAGGCAAGAACCCATAAAGCTTTCATCACTAAATTTTCTTTTGCTAAAGTGGCCAATTAAAACGGGGAAAAGTAGGCAGCCTGCTGAATAGCTTCCCAGAGTTTTCCAGACCATCTTAATATTTCCTTCAAAAAAGTTAGCAAAGACTAAGCTTAGAGCACCAACAAAAACTACACCTAGATAATGGAAGATGGGGTTCTTTCTACTCTTCTCACTAGAAAGGTCATAGGTAAGAGTGGTTCCTGCTAAAAATAAGTAACTATCTAGGGTTGAAAGAATTGTGGCGAGTATACCAGCGAGAAAAAATCCGCGAAGACCGTTTGGTAATAATTGGGTTGAATAAAAGAGATAGGCCTCTCCAGAGTTAGCGTCTGGAATGACGGCTTTAGCATACATGGCCCCAAAGGTTGTTGATAGATCAAATAGAATCCAAACACCCGTTGAAATTAAAATGCCTTTCTTGGCGGTAATTGTATCTCTTGCTGCAAAACATCTTTGATAAAAGTTGGGATCGACTAAGGTGCTTAGTGCAATAAAACCCCAAATAAGTGTTTGTAAAATACTCTCATCGCTAGTGAGAGAGAAGTAATGAGTTGGTAGGCTTGATTTTAGAAAGCTCATTCCTCCAAAGGTAGAAACACTAAAACCAATAACTAAAAATACACCGATGCACATAACAAAGAATTGAATGACATCTGAGAGTACGATAGATCTAAGGCCTCCCCAAACGGAATAGCTTAAAACGCAGACTAGGCCCAAGACCATGGATACATTGAGGTCAAAGCCTGAAAAAGACTTAATAAATAGGCCAAGGCTAATGACGTAAGCAATAGGTAAGACATTGAAGAAATTAAAAATCGCCGCTATTTTGCCAGACTTTGGTCCAAACATCTTGTGGATCAAGTCTGGTAGGGTTACTGCCTTATAAGATGTGATCTTGTCGACCAAGAAGAGAGCAAAAATTATATAAGCAATATACCAAAAAACTCCCTGAGTAATGAAGTTGTAAATCCCTTTATTAAAAGCAATTTGTGTAACACCAAAAATACCGCCGTACCAAGTCGCAACAAGGGTAGCTATAAAAAAAGGAGTGGTAAGTCTTCGACCCATGATCAAGTGATCAATTAGATCAAACTTATTAATCGTCTTTTTTGCACGAAGGTCACCATAAAAAACAAACGCAATTGTTAAAAAGAGAATTGAAAAGAAAATAGACCAATCTAACCAGGTCAATAGAGACAGAATGTCAGGAGCACTTTCAAAAGTAGGCAAAGGAACTCCTTACGGTAGAATTAACTACATCAAGTTCAATGGGTCGTGGCATGGCCACCTCTCAGTCTTATTGACTCCCCTGATTCCTAGCCTTTAGTTTAACTTAAGTATTAGTTGTGTCAATGAAGAGTCTCTTTTAAGCCTCCTCCAAATTTCTCCGAAAGTTCTATTTCATTTCCATCTGGGTCTTGAATATAAATAGATTGGCTTAATGGATATTCCACAACACCTCCATAAAGAAGGGGAATACCGGCAAGCTTTAATTTTTCTTCAATAGAGTTAAAGTTTTGTACATTAATGCCTATATGATTAATTGGACCACGTGTTCTCTCTTCACTTTGATAAAGACATAAGTAAAGGGCGCTTTTTTCTCCAATTATAAAGTAGGGCTTGCCGTGGCTTTCACCTTGCTCATAAATTTTAAATCCAAAAACCTTCTTATAAAAGTTAAGACTTTCATCGATGTTACTTACAGATATATTTAAATGATCAATTCCATTAATTGTTATCATATTATCTCCTTTGATATTGAAACCTTACTCGCTGCTGATTTTTTTTGATAATACCTAAAAAGTATCGTTGGATAGGGATTGCCTATGGTGACAAAAAGTTACCAGTGTCATGGTGAGACCTATTATGTTTGAAAAAAATTTGGGTAAAACGTTTTTATAATAAGCACTTACAAGGCAATCAAACAAAAGCTTTCTTAGTCACTAGTGAAAGACTATATGAGGGGCCAATGAAATATGTAAACGCTTTAATAGAGAGGCTTTTTGAACGGCCTTAGAGAGGGGTCGTACACTTAATTGCCATGGAAAAGGAGTTGCCATGAATATCAAATCATTAGTCCTAGTGCCCGTTCTATTTGTTTCTCTGTTTTTATCGATTTCTTGTGGAAAGAAAGACTCTGTCCTTCAAAATGGTTTTGAAGTAACACAATCATCAATAATTGTGGGAGGTTTAGATTGGGAGGAAATTACCACTCTGAAATCTCTAGGAGAGGAGAGGACGAATTCTTTTGGCGTGGCCCATGTGGACCTTCCTGCCATGGGGTCTCGTTGCACGGGGTTTCTGATATCAAGTAATATCGTAATGACAAATCAGCACTGTATTCCATCTGCAGCTTACGCTAGAGGTGTGACTGTAAGCTTTAACGTAGAAGAAGGAATTGAAAAAGGTCGTGAAGAGCGCTTTGATTGTAGCGAGTTTGTTGGAAATAATAAGGAACTCGACTTCGCTCTTTTGAAGTGTAAAGGAAACCCTGGCCAAAAATATAAGGTTCTTGAACTCTCAACTAGTAACTTGAGTTCTGATGAACAAGTCTATGTTATTCAGCAAAATTGCGATTACTATGACCAAAGAGACTGTTACTACACAAAGAAGATTAGCTTTGGCACTGCGAATCTTCAAAATGGAAGTATCACTCATGATGCTGATACTCTTGGCGGTTCCAGTGGTTCTCCCGTTTTTTCTAGTATCACTCATAAGGTCGTGGGCATTCATCATGCTGGCCTTGGAAATAATGGTCAGGGGCGAGGGATTGAAAACTATGCTGTTCCTATGAAAGAGATAGTGACTCATATTTTAGCTTTTCATCCACAGGTCTTAACTAGCAACGCGCCTGCACCGGTCAACTCTGTCAATAATGATACTTTTGAGGGGGCAAGCTCCCTTTCAATCAAAAAGGTGATGAGCGGGAAGATTGGTTCAGTAGGAGACCTTGATTATTTTAAATTTACGTTGAGTAAAACTTCAAAGATCTCTATCAAACTAAATATAAGTGGGGGAAAAGATCTGGACCTCTACGTTTATAACTCTAAGAAAAAGCAGTTGGCCAAAAGTGAAAGTATCAAGCCTCTAGAGGAGATTGGAGGAACAGCTCCAGCTGGTACTTATTATGTTTTGGTAAAGGGATATAAAGGTGCGATGGGAAGTTATAAGTTGATAGTCGAATAGTTGAACTTTTGAGGGGAGTGGTTCTGTTATGCCACTTCCTTTATGAACTGCAGGGCCCTTTCTTCACTCCAGAACATAAGTTTCTTGTCGAGCTTCATAAATCCTACATGGCCACCAGTGGGAGTTATTTCAAGAAAAAGATTTTTATGACGGTATGCCTCACGGATAGGGAAGCACTCTTTAGTTAAGAATGGGTCATCTTTCGACTGGATGAGTAAGGTTGGAACTTTGATCTTGTGGAGGACGTTAATGGCACTGGCCTCCTCGTAGTAGTGTTGAGCATTTTTAAAACTATTCGTTGGTGCAGTCACTAGCTCATCAAAGTCGATAAAACTTTTACAACTTCGAATTTGATTCGGATCGATATCGAGTAGACCAAGTTTTTGTTTCTCAATGGCCTTCTTTCTCATTGTTACAAGAAAGTTCTCTGAATAAAATTGACCAATTTGGCTATCTTCAAGCTTTTTGATACTCGACGCCAGATGAAGGGTGCCTGAATAAATTGTCGCTGAATTAATTTCACTTAGTTTTTGTTCTTCCATAGTCGAAGCATAAAAAGCTGTTAAGTTGCCACCCAAGCTAAACCCAATGATATGAACATGATCATAAGTTTTCTTTTCTTTCATGTGCTCAATGACTTCGCTTAGGTCTTCACAGCTAGCAGCATGATAAAAGTGTTTCTTCCTATTTAGTTCTCCTGAGCAACTCCTCATATTCCATGCCACAACATCTACGTTTGCACTTTCGCCAAGGAATTTGGACATGCCTCTTATATAACCAGTATTGGAACTACCTTCTAGTCCATGAGAAAGGACAATTAAACTTTTCGCATTATTATTTAAAAAGTCGATGTCGATGAAATCTCCATCTTTGAGTTCGATTCTTTCTCGAGTAAAAGGAACCTCTTTAACTTTTCTAAAAAAGTAAGGGTAAAGTGTTTGAAGGTGGCCATTCGCCATGAAGGCCGGCGTATTATATGTTGATTCAACTAATGGCATATTCCTCTACCTTCACAATTTGTCCGAATTTTTATTTTCTCATAAAAAGATATCGAATGCTTGTGAAAATAACTGAGACATTCAACTAGTCGTATTTTATTGTAGCAGACCTTCTTTTTAATCGAGGTCCATTTCTTTTTTCACGATTTCAATGGCGTCAGCCTCATCTACGCCATTTTCGAGATGCACTGAAAGCTTCTCTTTAAATAGCTGCCTTCTCTCTTTTCCTTCTTCAGAATAATCTCTTAGATCTTCCAATTTTATCGTTATGGTAGAGCCACAAGGACAATTTCGATAGGCCAGTACACTTCTCTTGGGTCCTTGTGAAAGATCTCCATTTGCCAGCGCTTCAGTATTTTTAATGAAGTCGTCATAATTGTTATAGATGCTTCCACAGGCCTTACATTCTTTTGGGAAGGCATGTTCAAATATTTTTCGATCTAACGGTTCTTCTGTCATGCTGTTATTTTATCCCATTACAAATAAGGGATGCTCCTCAATTTTATAAAATAAAGGACAATTAATCTGACTAGGATAGTAAATATCTTTTGTTTTGAGTGATATAAAGTGCTAAGATTCCAAAAGAGTTGGTTAATGTTAGTGTTTTTCTTACTTGTCTAACTTGAAAAAACGCACGATTGTGCTAAATTTGTATTGCCTAGGCTTATAGTTGTCCCAATTATTATGTCTAAATCACGGCTTTATTTCATGCCCAGAGTAATGAAGTTGTTTTTAAGAACAGATTGTTCTTAATTAACTGAAGTGTCCACAGGAGTTGGACCCTTATGAAAAGGAGAATTTCAAATGATGAGTACTATTAAATTTGAAACAGAACAAGACAAGGTTAATCATCTTCAGAGCTTAAAGAATATTCCATCGATTAACCCTAAGATTTATAATCAAGATGATGAGTATAATCGTTTGGACTTTATTAAACATTCAGAAATGGGTATTGGTTTTGTAGAGGAAATTATTAGCGACTCTGAGATAAGAGTGTTCTTTGCCTCAGGTGTGGTGACATTACCGCAAAAGAGTTATTTAAATAATTAATAAAAAGCCCCAGTAATAAGGGGCTTTTTTTTTATCGAATTCTGATTAAAGAAATATCATCTATTAACAAATCCCTAGAGCCAGAGAATTGAAAAAGAAGCTTTCCTTCATTAACAAGTGAAGGGACTTCGAATTCCCCACTTAAGGCATGCCAATTGTTAGAGTCTGGCAACGATACACTTAAGTTGAAGTCGGTTGTTCCAGAACGAGTATTGTTATCTTTGAAGGCCACTTCAACAGTGCCTTGAGGTTGCCTATTTCCTGTCCTTCTCGGTAGGCGGATATAGGCTTGAACTCTATAGCGAGCTCCGCTAACTAATTGAAGGGCATTTTGATTGTTTCGCACTTGGGCAGGAATAATAAGCGTTTGTTCTCCGGCCTCCAGAAGCCTAAGTGACATTTGGCCGCTTCTCGCCGCAATATTGGAAATTTCAAAATTTGCCGTTCTTGTTCCACGACGATTTGCCACTCTAAAATAACGCTTGTTAGAATTTCTCTGGGGAGGTCTTGAGGCCGTTGTTGAAGAGTTTTCAAAGCCAGGGTCAAAAGCACTTAATAGATTTGTATTTTGAAAGCCTATTCCAGTCACTGGTGTCTCTGGGCTTTTGATTTCATTTTTCTTACTACAGCTAAGGAATGAATAAGTAGAAAGCAAAATGGTGATAAATATAAGCGTTTGAGTTGGTCTTTTCATCTTTCTCTCCAGTATTTCAATGTCTTTATTACCTAAGGCTTTGATTCTTTGGCCCAAGATGGTAAATTTTCCACAGTGGAGCCAATTTGCACCAATAACTTAACTTGTTAAAAAGAGGACACTCATGGCCAGATGTAAGTACTGCCAAAAAGAAGTAACCTGGATGAAAGAGGGGCGAAAGAATGTTCCTGTGGAAGGCGATGGCGGTATCCATAAGTGCGAGCAAATGGAGAATATGAGAAATTCTTTAAAGAAGCTTGAGGTCACAACCTTGTCTCCGGATGAAATAGCAAAGTACGAACAAGGCATTAACGAAGAAGTAAAAGTGAAAGGCAAAAAGAAATAATATCCCGCCTATCGAATGTGTTAAGAAATTTCTATGTTTCAAAAAGTTCATATTGAAATTTCAAATATCTGTAATGTTCAATGTTCCTTTTGTCCCGTTGTAGAACGTCCTAAAGACATCATGAGTCTCGTGAAATTTGAAAAGGTCTTAAAAGAAGTTGTGCCTCTCACGAAAGATGTTTGTCTCCACCTTATGGGAGAGCCTTTGGCGCATCCTGAAATAGTAGAAATTTTAAAGGTATCTCAGACTCATAAAGCAAGTTTGCAAATTACAACTAACGGTCTTCTGATTAAGAAGCTGGGTGATATATTGATCAATTCACCTTCTTTGAGGCAAATTAACTTTTCTCTGCAGGCCTTCAAAGATAACTTTCCCGATAGACCTTTAGAGGGATACCTAGATCCTATTCGTGCTTTTATCAAGACGGCTTTTGAGAATCGTCCAGATTTATATATTAATCTAAGGCTATGGAATCATGGTACTGAGAGCTTTTCTGAAAATGAGGACATAATCCAATACTTTGAAGAAAACTTTTCATTTAACTTAAAGAGAACAGTCGATGTAGGAAGTATCAAGAGTAAAAAAGTATTTGAAGATAAAAGGCTATATTTTCATTTTGATAGTCGCTTTGATTGGCCATCTCCTCACTACCCACCACAGGGGGAGCAAGGAACCTGCCAGGGATTAAGAAACCACTTCGGTATTCATGCCGATGGAACAGTCGTTCCTTGCTGTTTAGATAAGGAGGCGTTAATTGATTTGGGCAATTGCTTTAACGACTCTGTGGAAAATATTCTAAATTCAAAGAGAGCACAGGATATAAAAGTAGGTTTTGAAAACGGCCGTCTTGTGGAAGACCTTTGCCAAAAGTGTACTTATATAAAACGCTTTAAAGGCTAGATAAATATCTTTTTGACAAAAGAATCCAGCAAATAGCTGCAATAGAAGCATAGCATACAATCAAATAAATTTTTCCCTCTTCGGCTCCTCCACCACTAGGAAACCATATCAACATTGTAAAAAGAAAACTTAAGAACCAGTAGAGCAGCGATTTAACTTGAAAATTAAAGTTGGGAAAAGTTCTCTGAGTTAAAAATCCAAAGGTTATGCAAGGAATCGCTCCACAAAATACTCCAGAAGCCAAAGTCATCAAAATCACAACGTAGACTGACTTCTTGTCAGAACTTGGGATCATTGGGGTGATGGTCAAAAGTAATAAAAATAAACCAAATATAACTGTTGGAATAAGTAGCTGCAAAAATGTAAACGTAAAAAGCTTTTTTATGAATCGCTCCTTAGGTTAAAGCCGTTAAATCGTTATTTTCTAAGTAGGCCTGAAATTATTAACTCTATCAAGAGTGAGCAGATACCTTAAAGGCAAAAAAAAAAGCCACTGTTTCCAATTGATCTGTCCTTTCCTTGGTCCCGTATAGTTGGGCACAATACTTATTGTTTAACGCCTGTGTTCAAAGGATTTATTTTGCATTTCTTTGGTTGTTTTAGACCCTTTATTCGCGTTTAGATTAATGAAAAAATACACTATAATTTAAGGATGGAATTAATTGTCTGGTTTTCTGATTCATATGTGGAGAGCATCTCCATAAGGTGCCTCTTCTTTATGAGGCTTCTGAAATATTGTAAGGTTGAGTTTAGTCCTCGCTGGATTGTCATGCCTCAGGATGCTAAAAGTCTTCATCTCGAGTTAAGACAAGTTCCTCTCTTGAGGGAAAATGAAAAGATTTTTTCATCAACTGAGATCATTCAACTATGTAAGGACTCGGCTCATCGAAATAATATCTGCCTTATTCCGGAGATGAACTCACTTGCTACGCGAATTCTTTTCGAGTGGTCCACAACGAACTTAGTGGGACTCTACACAAGCATTCTTTGCACTGAGGAGAAGGTTAAAGAAAGAATCTTCAAAGATTACACCAAGATTTATGATGGCCTTACGGAAGAAAAGTTGAATCTCATATCGAAGACAATGCTGACTCTAAATTCGCAGGTGGAAGATATCTCCTACATGGCCAACCAAAAGAAAGAGTTGGCTCTAGAGCTCCTTACTGGATTTGATAATCATTTGAAAAACTCTACTTTTTGGCTCGGTGAAGAGATCTCTATTGTCGACTTCTCGCTTTTTAGTTTTTGCTACCAACTCTACAACCCACAGCTTTGTTTCTTTAGGGACTTTATTAAAGATAGTGAGTACCTTTTTCCTTGGATGAAAAAACTTGATCAGCTTTCCCGTCATGAGTACTCCAAAATGAAAGTCTAGTGTAAGTTGGGCCAATTGCTGAGATTGTTAGCAATGTTAGTAGTGGTGAATAATGAGTCGCAAAAAATAGAAATTAGGCAATAAAAAAGCCACTGTTTCCAGTGGCTTGATTATAACTTGGTACTCCCAAGGGGTGCTTAAACCATTAATAATTAAACCACTATGAAATCAAGGTTTTGTCAGTGTGAATGCGGTCTTCCTCATTTTCTTATTTAATCTTATCCTTGGATATTTCACCGTAATTCATGAGTTGGGGTGTTCAAAAGGTGTTCAAGGTAGATTTACTACTTGGGAAATTTTGAATAGGTTGTGGGGTATTGAGGATAATTAATGAATGCGAAAACAGACCAGAACAAGCCATCAAAGACATTTTTTTGATAAACTTCTATCCAAGTAAGGATATTTGTATCGGCATCTTAAAAGCTTTTTTAATTGGCCATGCAAGCGATTGCGTAAAGGAGAGTTTGTTCAACACAAGGCTATCTTAGAATTACCCGACCTATATTTGGATTAAGAACAACATCCAGTTAAATCATTAGTTCAAGGTAGTTTAAGGATATAGTCGATACTGATAATGACTCCCTCGTTCTCTTGACTTTAAAAATAATTTAATAATTATAAGTCTAATTTATAATTATTTTTAATCTATTTCGGGATAGTTTTTGAAGTATTATCACTACCTCCATTTGAAGCAGGAGATGATTTTTTTGATTCTCTAGTTAGGGTGTCATTGATATTAGTACCTGTTTTTCCACTAACAAAAATATAGTTTCCTTCATCACATGAAATTTCCTTGTTTATTTGCCTAGTACAATCAGATAAGTCATCAACCAAACAATTTGGACAATCTATCCCCTTGGAGTCAGCAGATTTTTTTGCAATATCTTTGCACATTTTATATTCTGTAGGGTATCGTTTTTTATCAATTGCTTCACAGTCGTTTGCCATCACGTTAAAGCTAAAGGAAATAGCCAGAAATAGGATGATGCGTTTGTATATATTCAAAATGACTCCATTTAGTTCGCAAGTATTCAAATAATTTATCGAACAATTCAGGTAAAACTTTAATAATTCTTTAAACTGCCAATAGTTGAACTAAACAAAATAATTCAACTTTTAATAATTCTATAAATGCAGTTGCTTGCATTGTCGATTTTGTCTGTATTCTCAGTTACTTATATGGAAAATATAAAAGTCCATCTAATCATCATAAAATTCATTCGACCTATCCAACAACCCATGGGAGATAGAATGAGTGTTGATAATATTAATATTTTAAAAGGACTAAAGAGACCCTATTGAACGAAAAAAGTCTAAATCAGCTACTTAGGAGGCAATAGATGTATCATCCATATTGTAAACGGTGTTTCACGAAGAATAATCTTGGAAAGAATGTATGTGGGTCTTGTAAGGTCACTATTGCTGTGGCCAAGGAAATAAATACTGCAATAGATTTTTGTGAGGGGAATAAGAAACGTGTTTCTCGTTATCTTGGATTTCAAAATAGAAGTAGTTTTTACAGACTTAGTCAGTCCATACCCGAAATCGTTGAAGCATGGGACTGTATTGAATAAGGGCTCTTGTCGGTTGGGGTGTTCAAAGGTGTTCAAGAGGATTTTGGACAAAAAAAAGCCCCGTAAAAACGGGGCTTTAATATAAAATTGGTACTCCCAAGGGGAATTCCAAACACCAATTTATTAACCTTCCAGAATCATTGCCTTCTAGAGGAATATCGACAGCTTACCCTGATTCTTTGTTTCATCTTTTTTCACGAAACTTCATCTAATTTCACATGTGCCTGTGAGCAAAGTGTGAGCAACTAAAAGAGGTCGTAATTAAAGGAGTCCAAATAGAAAACATTGAACTTTCTGACTTTTTCTTACATGCTGGGCTCTACAGGTTGTTAGTCCCTAAATAAACTACAAAATTCAGGGGCTTTTGGCAGAATTGTGCTTTCTTTGGGCATGCCAAATTTAGTATTCCTTACATTGCTCTTTAGCGTAATTTCAGTGAGTTCTGTCTTTTCAAGTGAGCTTCGACTTGAGCGTTTTAACCTTATGATTAAAAGCTGTGAGACCTATCCCTATTATGACTCTCAGATAGAGCAAACAGAGGGAAATACCAGGCTTAAAAATGATTTTTTAAGCTCACTATCACAGACAAAAACCTGCCTTAATAACCATGACTTTGCTCCTTTTGTTGTTGATAAGTTTCAGCACTTTTTTGAAATTATCGAGGGGACGAAAGAGAAAATATTGACGTGTAATTACGGAGTCACAAATAGCTATTATGCTGTCGCCTCTTCTTTAGCTGATGAGCTTGAACAGGGAGGCCAAGATCATGGACTCCCTCCCCACCCTTCGGTTTTATTTGATACTAATAGGATGGCGGGTAATTTTCCTGTATATATGACTGAGGCTCAAAGGAATAATTTCGTTCTTTTTTATAACCACGAACTAAGAATTGAAGATGTAATTCCAGGCACTCGAAATCCAAGAGTTGGTTTTATAGAAAATCCACGTTCTCTAGTCTTTCATGAGATGTTTCACTGGACGGGAAGTAGTCACTTTCCAAAAAAGTACGTGGACATTGTTTATCTTACCCAATTTTGTTGCTTTCCCCAGGTTGAACACTCAGCTGAAGAAGTGGCTTTTGCATGCGAGTTGCTTGAGGAAGAAGCTGCCTGGCAAGAGGATGAACAAAAGCGAGTACAGTTTTTAGAAGATTTTGATATTCAAAGTAAAGTGAAGGCACTAATCCAAAAGTATCATTGATGAAAAAAATAATCTTATTCAGTTTCTTTTTTCATTTAGGCCTAGTTCATGCGAATGAAGCCGATATTTCATGGAGTTACCAACGTACTACTTTTAAAGGTCCAAGAAGCTTGGTTCTAAAACTAACAGACACCATGACAGAAATTTATAAAACAAAAACTGGAGAAATGCTTATTCATGGTCTTAAACATAAAAGACCTGAGTTTCGTGTCTCGATAAACGATTCGCACCTCGCTTATCAAGGTGGCGGTTTGAGAGAACTGTTGGGAAATAGTGTTAGCACTGATGCTTACAGTCTCTTCCCCATACTTTTTGAAGTCTTTCAAGAAGAGTATGGAGGTGCATTTAATCTAAGTGAAGCAGACTTCCTTAAAGAGCTTGAAGAGGCCGAAGAAGAAACTATTTCTTTTGCTCCATTTCCGTTTATCACAGTTAAAGGTTCTCCTAAAAAACTAAAAAGAATGCTTAATACTCTTCACCAAATTAAGGCAAACCCCCTAGGCATGAAACTTTATGAGGATATGCAGGACTGCCAAAAAGAACTTTTAATTTACGATGATAAGCATTCCCTTTCTGGTGGAGGCTATACTGGGGCAAATCACGCAAGTTCAGGAATTTTTGAAGGAAGAGGAGAGAATGCTTACATTCGTTTTCGCTTTGATCAACCTGTGGAGGGCTCTCATCTCGTTGGTACAAAATCCTCTGAGAGAGAGCAGATTCCCTTTCTTTATATTGATAACGTCTATCATGAACTCGTTCACGCCAAGCATATCATGTGTGGAACCATGAGCTTTTCTGGTTCAGAAGCACAAGCCATTCATGAAGAAAACCACTTTAGGGCATTTCGTCCCGAAACAAAAAGTTGGCCTGAAAGAGATTCCCAAAAATATGAAGAGGGAGTTCAAGTTTGGTTTGGCTACCATTTAGATCTCCCTCAATTTCATTAATTTAAGAGGCTCACTTACTAATTATGTGATCCTCTTGCTGATATTCACCTAAAGGCCTTGCCCTTGAATATTCTAGCTTCAAAAAGTCATAAGGAGCTTCGGGTGACTTTCTTAAAATACAATAGAAAAATTTTTTAAAAAATCTTAGGATCATAGGTCCCTCCTGATTGATATTCTTTAATCAAGGGCATATTAGGTGGAGGGAGGATAAATATCCAGTTAGGTATTTAATGCTCGCTTTAAATTTGGCCTTAGAATTTTAGTAATAGGTTAGGAGTCACCCTTTATAGTTCAGGTGCTCTAAAGAAAAATGGCCCCCAAGGGAAATAAGATAAAAACTGTAAAGGTGTAGCCAATCAAATAGAGAGGACCTTTTTTACGGCTGGCTATAGTATTACCTAGGGAGGTGGCAATGAATTGTGGAAGTTCTTTTAATCCGGGAACAAGAGCAAAAATTAACACTCCCAATAAATTAAGGAAGATATGAATAGCCCCTGCCTTAAGGCCGAGGGGTCCAAACTTAAGATAAGAGAGGAGTTGTCCCGGATCACAGGTCGTCCCAATAGCCGCACCAAGTGAGTAGTAATAAACAGAGGGAAGGCTAACAATAGACTGAGACACGAGGGGGATGATCAGGCTCGTGGTGACAGAACTTGACTGTAAAAGCCAGCAAAGGACCAAGCCAATACCAAAAGCCTGGGGGCGATTAGCGAGAGCCTTTTTCAAGAAGGCTTCACTTTTATCCTTGAGCAGTCTTTCCAAGGAGTGACCCATCATGTTGAGGGCAAAAATAAGCAGCAAAAAAAATGCGATGCCCACAATTAATGCAGAGACAATTGGAGAGGAGACGAGATGGGCGAAGGGAAGAACCGTGTGGTTGATTACGGGCTTTGTGATTACATCGACTAGGTCGGGAAAATAGGCTAGAAGAGAGTTCTTTCCTGTGTCCTTTGTGAAAAAATCAACTGAGTATTGAGAGAGTTTATGAAGAAAACCCGTCAAAACTTCAAGAGTAAAAAAGAGGGCGACGTTTAGCATTTTAAAAATATCATCGACTAGAATGGAGGGAAGCACGCGCTTGAAGTCCGTATTATCTTTTCCATAACCAAGACCGACAATAGTATTTGTTATTGTGGTGCCAATATTTGCCCCCATTAAAATAAAGACACTATGAGAGACTTCAATCACTCCCGAGCCAACAGTTGCCACCACTAGTGCGATAGTTGCTGAACTACTTTGAACCATTGAGGTAATAACAATTCCAGCAAGCAGCCCTGTGAAAGGACTCTCTAAAGCATTGTGAAGAATTGATTTTATCCAATGCTCATTTTGAGGATTCATAAAAGCTAAATGCCACGCTTCCTTAAACCCCGTTAAAGATAGGAGAAATAGGTAAAGACCAAGAATCAATAATAATGATGATTTCTTCATGTCCCTAAACTACAGTCAAACGTGTTTAGGTTTAAATGATATAAAGCAGCTTGTTTGAATCTTGACTTAAACTTAATTTCAAACTGAAGATTTGAGCAAAAAAAAAAGCCCCGCATATAGCAGGGCTTTAATAACTGGTACTCCCAAGGGGAGTTACAAGCACTTAACAATTAACCTTCCAGAATCATTAACTTTTTGAGGAATATTAATAACTTACCCTTATTTTTCATTTCATCTTATTTCATGAAACTTCATCAAAGTTCACATGTGGCCGTGAGCAAAGTGTGAGCAAGTTGAATAAATTGGCTTTAGTTTTCTCAGTGATTGTGTGAAATTGAGCTTTATGAAAATAAAGGCTTTAAAGGAAGTACAGTTAGAAGAAGTTGAGCACTTTTTAAACAATGAGAAAGTCGACTCAGTGCTTCTGAGAACTTTTCTAAATACTCGATCGATTGCTATTTCTTCAGATACAGCTGGCGAAATTCTAGGAGTCGCCTGTTATTCAAGAAATGAGCTTCACCCTTTCACACTCGTAGAAGATGTTTACGTCAGAAACGAAAGCCGTAGAAAAGGAGTTGGAACAACTCTTCACAATAATCTCCAGTCTCTGTTCCCCCCCAAGGAAAAAGACTTTTCTATAGACATGGGATGCTATGAAAATGAGGAAGAGAAAACGCGATTTATAGAATCATTGTGCCCGGATAATAGGATTACTGGGACCAGTGTACTGAGCCACCCTGAAGAATTCCCTCTTATGGCCTTCACGGAAAATTTAGTCTGTCTTAAAAAATATTACAAAAATGGTGGTAGCCCTTTAGATGTTAAAAATTTTCATTGTCGAATTTATGACAGAGATCACGATCCTGTTTGGCCTCTTACGAAGGATAAAGAAGTCAGAGATGATTATTTTCTTGAGGGGGATCAAAACTTAGGCTTTGTTCTAATGGACAAAGATAACCAAATTTGTGGCGTATCACTTTGCTTTAGAGACTTTTCTAAGAGGTTAAATATCGATGAACCTGTTACCTGTATTCATGGTTATGCTGAAGGTCCTACAGTTGAAGAAGAGTTTCAGAGAATCATCGGACTCTATTCAAAACAAATAAGCGAGTGCCGTGGTCTTGGCGACAAGGTCTATTTTGAATTCGATTCGTTTGAGCCGACTTTTGACTTTATGTGTGAGTGGACTCCTTCTATTTGGAAAAGGCTCTATAGGTATCAGTTTAAATTGAGATGAAAGGCCAGCAAGTGTGAGTAAAAAGAACAACTTTAATTTTGAGAAAAGGTGTACTCATTATTAAAGTAAGGTGAAAATATTTGAGAGCGACATATTGTCGAATTATTATTGGAAATTTGAGTTAAAATATAAAAATGGAAGATTTGCTGAAATTACCAAAAAGAATTCAAGAACAAATTAGGCCTTACTTAAAAGAAGTAATCGGGACCACTATTATCGATACGAAGATATTTAGAAATAAATTTGAGAAGGAAAAAGAGAAGCTTTTAGATAAAGGAATCAAGCCATCTATAAAAACTATGTATCATCTCACTGATACGAAAAGTGCTAAATTGATAATTCAGAATGGATTCAACTCGTCTCGCTCCTACTATAAGGCTTTCGGTAGAGGAGTAAACCTTTGCCCCAAGCTTGAAGATGTACTTAAATATCGCAGAATGAGGAAGTCCGATTCAAAGAAGGTATCAATAATTGTGGCCAAGGTTCTTATTGGTAGAGCCCATGGAAATTCCAGTAGTGATGAAACTACAGTTCGAGAGCCAAATGGAGCGGTTTATTCTAAACCAGAATATATGATGCCTAAGCGTGGCTTTGATTCTATGTATAGCTTAAATCCATTCAAGCAAATTTGGATTATCCCGAGTGGTAGCAGAGTTTTCCCAATAGCTGAAATTGAGTTTATTGAGTTTTAGAGCTAGTTTCTATACTTCAAAATTTTATATAGTTTTGAAAATATCATACCTGCCAGCAAGTGTGAGCAGATGGATTTTAGGCAATAAAAAAGCCACTGTTTCCAGTGGCTTGATTATAAATTATAACTTGGTACTCCCAAGGGGAGTTACAAGCACTTAACAATTAACCTTCCAGAATCATTAACTTTTTGAGGAATATTAATAACTTACCCTTATTTTTCATTTCATCTTATTTCATGATACTTCATCAAAGTTCACATGTGGCCGTGAGCAAAGTGTGAGCATTCTTTAAAGTATCTCTTTCGTGTCCTTATCTAGAGATTGGAAATCTTAGAGATATAAAATCTACAAGTTATCTTATTTGTAAAAGGAGATATGTTAAGTTCTTCTTATGAAAAGCCTAGTAATCACAGCATTATGTTTTATTATTTGGGGAGCTTATGGAGAAGTCTCTAATTCGGAAAATCTAATATTTTCATCCAGCGATCAGTCTCGCTCATTAGAGCTTTACCATTCCTTGAAGCTATACCCAGTTAAGAAGATTAAACTTAAAAATGCTGTCTATCATGTTTCAGAGCTTTTTAAGTTTGTTACCCACATTCCCTCTATTGGAAGCCAGAGGTATGGTGTTTTTATTTCAGTTGAAGTTGATGGGAAGAAGTATTTTAGATTTTTTTACAAATCTGGTTCTCATGGCATATTCCGTTTAGCTCCATTTGTTCAGTACTATAAAGGTAAGAATCATGCTGGGGAAATAGTTTCTTCAATCATGTGGTACAGCAAGGGAATAGGAGAGGGCTCTTTAGCTCTACCTCCAAAATTACAAATTTATCTTGCTAAGGAAATTTCTAAGGGAAGCCATAGAAGTGATATTAACATTAATCACATTTACCAATTGATTCCTTCCCATAATGAAGCTGGAGGGATGTTGCTTAACGAATCTTTTGAGCAATATGACGAGAGAAAAAGGCGACTTTTTAATGATTTTAAATCAAAGCAGGATGCTCTGATGGCTAAAGAAGTTAGCTTTGCAAGGGGTCTGCTGATAGAACCTCTACTGGAAGAGCGAAGCTTTATCTATAAAAGAGAGGAAAGATCAGATGTATTTGCAAAACCTGAAAGTGTTGATTTTCTATCTTTCGAGAATACTCCAGATTACAGTGTGGGTCCTCTTGAATCAGAAGACTATCTTATAAACTATTATGGTCAAGTCTCCGGCTTCGAATATTGGTCTAAAAATCAAAATATTTCTTACTACATTTTAAAAAACCAAGAGAATAAAATCTGGATACCTTCAGTTTCAATATTGGGTAAGGAAAGTAAAATTACTTCCTATGGAGTACCATCAAAAGCACTCTCTAATGACGAGGCCCTTTTCTTGATTCCATTGTGGGAGCGAAGTAAAAATATCCATCCTGATTATCGTTCAATTCAAAAAATTCCACGTGAAGAAAAGTACCAGAGTTCTTGGGTTTACCTTAGAGAGATTCCAATGATTAAAGAATTTTATGAAACACTTGGAGTCCCTGTTCCTGAAGATCAATCACCTTAATAAATTTCAAATCAAAACTATTATTTTTGAATCGATTTTATACGTACAGGTGTGAGCAAATCTTTTGTGGCCGGGTCGCGTAGGCAATAAAAAAGCCCCTATTTCTAGGGGCTTAATTATAACTTGGTACTCCCAAGGGGATTCGAACCCCTGTTACCGCCGTGAAAAGGCGGTGTCCTAGACCAGACTAGACGATGGGAGCATTTTCTTATTACAGAAGTGCTTATCGTACCGAGTTTCAAAAGTGGTGATCCCGCTGTGACTCGAACACAGGACCCTCTCCTTAAAAGGGAGATGCTCTAACCAACTGAGCTACAGGACCGACATCTTTTGAAACGTGAAAGTTAAATTAATGTTTCAGGGGAAATTTGTCAACGAGTTTAGCCCTTGAATTTGATTCATTGGGGCGTTTTTTTCATGTCGTTGGTTGATTCTCTTGTGCAGTTCAGCTAGATTGGCTAATCTCGCATTAATATATGTTTAAGAGTAATTTTGAGGCGCTATGACTCAGTCTGGGGACGTGAAATTAAATAAAAAGAGAGTGGCCCTCCATACCTTGGGTTGCCGGCTCAATTTCTCTGAAACTGGCTCTATTGCTAAAGGTTTTCAAGAAAGGGGCTATGAAATAGTCGATTTTGGCGAACCTGCTGATGTGAGCTTTATTAATACCTGTACAGTAACTGACGGAGCGGACTCAACTTGTCGCAACCTCATACGTAAAGCGCATAAGGTGAGCCCTGAAGGCAAAGTCGTTGTCGCTGGCTGCTATGCTCAGATGGATTCAGAGCGAATTTCTCAAATGACTGGGGTCGATTTGGTCTTGGGGACTTCTGAAAAATACAAAGTCTTTGATTATTTAGAAGAAGAACAAGATGAAAAAGTTCATATTGATAAAACAAACTCATTTTATAGTGCTGCGACTACCGAGGCCGAAGGCCATACACGCGCCTTTTTAAAAATTCAGGATGGCTGCAACTATGTTTGCTCCTTTTGTATAATTCCTCAGGCCAGAGGGAGAAGTCGTGCCCTTCCGATTAAGCAGGCAATTGAAAACGCTAAACAAGTCATTCAAGACGGGTTTAAAGAGATCGTGCTTACCGGAGTCAATATTGGTGAGTATGAGGCCAATACAGGTGAAAAACTCACCGACCTTGTTTATGAACTCTTAGATTTGAAGGGGCTAGAGCGCTTAAGGTTATCAAGCGTAGAGCCTAACACTTTAAACGACGACCTATTGAAGGCCTTTGCAAGCTCTCCTAAGTTTTTGGAGCATTTTCATATTCCCCTTCAAAGTGGGGATGATGATATCTTGAAGCTTATGCGCAGAAAATATACTGTTTCAATGTACCGTGACCTGATCTCTAGGGTCGTATCAATGTTCCCTGATGCAGGTATAGGTGCCGATATCATTTGTGGTTTTCCTGGAGAAACAGAACAGCAATTTAAAAATACTTATAATCTTTTAAAAGAATTACCGATCACTCATTTTCATGTCTTTCCTTATTCTAGTCGCAAGAATACAACGGCCGCTAAAATGGATGATCATATTCAACACGGTATAAAAAAAGATAGAGTTCGCACTCTTAAGATGTTTGGTGAAGCCAAACTAAACCTCTTTGCAGAAGATCAGGTTGGCTCCTCTAGCGAAGTTCTCTTTGAAAGAAGAAAGGACCAAGGCTTTTGGGAAGGTTATACCAGAAACTATGTGCGTGTTTGGGTTAAAAGTGATGGCGAATTGAAAAATCAAATTCGCCACGTCTACTTAAATAACTTCACAGACAATATGCTAAGAGGTGAAATTCTTAATTAAAGTAATTCTTAACGAATTTTATTTCACTTCTTTCCGGGCCATAGGCCAAAATCCCAACTTTAATACCAATACCTTTTTCAATGAGATCAATATAGGACTTTAATTCTGGTGAGAACTCGTCGCTTTTAAAGTCATCATGAAAGGGTTGGATATTTTCTAAGATCGGCTCTACTGCTGATAAATCAATTCCCGGGTAGGCGCAGTCTATGACTTCCCCTTTGTACTTATAAGCAGTACAAACTTTGAGGTTCTCAAGCCCACATAGGACATCAACTTTTGTCAGAGCAATAGAAGTAATATTAGAAGCTTTTACTGTGTATTTTAAAAGAGGGATATCTAACCAACCACAACGACGCTTACGGCCGGTAGTTGCACCAAATTCGTTACCAATTCTTTGAATTCTTTCTCCAAGCTCATCAAAAAGCTCTGTTGGGAAAGGACCTTCACCAACTCTCGTTGTGTAGGCTTTTGTGATTCCTAATACTTCATCGACATATTTTCCAGGAAGTCCTGCTCCGGTATAGATACCTGCGGCACCTGTACTTGAGGAGGTAACATAAGGGTAAGAGCCGTAGTCAATATCAAGAAGAACACCTTGCGCTCCTTCATAAAGGACTTTTTTGTCTGCCTGGATAGCATGGTCTAATAAACTAAAGGTATCGCAGAGAAAAGGTTCAAGCATTTTTCCTAGTTCAAAAAGCTTCTCAACTTCTTCTTCAAGTGGGGGGTATTCAACTTCGTATAAGTGCTTAAAAAGAATCTCTTTTTCAATCATATTGGCGTGGAGTTTTTCAGCAAGAATATCTTTATTAAGTAGGTCTTTAAGCTTTAAGCCTTTTCTTGAAGTTTTATCTTCATAAGCTGGTCCAATACCTTTTCCAGTCGTCCCAATTTTAATGGGCCCTTTGGCCTCTCTCTGACCATCGAGAAGCTTGTTGTAGTAAGTAATAACGGAGCAGTTTTCAGAAATTCTTAGCTTGGCAGGTGTTATCTCAACACCGGCCTTTCTAACGTGCTCAAGTTCCTCTTTGAAGGCCCTTGGGTCAAAGACCACACCATGACCGACAACTGAAACACAATGATCATGGAGGATACCTGAAGGAATCAAATGGAGAACAATTTTTCTGTCTCCCACAATGATGGTGTGACCAGCATTATTTCCACCCTGGTAGCGGACTACTAGGTCGCATTTTTGCCCAAGGAGATCAGTTATCTTGCCTTTACCTTCATCTCCCCATTGGGAGCCAACGATTGCTAGTGATTGCATTAGGCTTTTACCTCATTTTGAAGATTATCATTGAGAAGAAATTCTTTTAACTGACTAACGGTCATTTCACCGACTCTTAGTTGTGCTTCTTCGGTACTGGCCCCAAGGTGTGGAGTGAGTACCAAGTTATCGAGTTTACGAAGCTCTGAGTTTTCATCAAGAGGTTCAGTAGCAAAGACATCAAAGCCTGCTGCCCTAATCTTGCCATTTTTTAAAACATCGAGAAGGGCGTCTTCATCGACAATCCCACCTCGAGACGCATTAATTAGAATAGAGTGAGAAGGCATCAACTCCAATAATTCCTTGTTAACCATGCCTTTTGTCTTATCCATAAGAGGGCTATGAAGAGTGATTACATCGCAAGTAGAAAAAACTTCTTTCAGGTCTTTTGCTTTTTGAGCATATGAAAATTCACTTTTTTCAACAAAGGGATCAAAGAAAAGAACTTGAGGTTCAAAACCTTGAAGTCTTTTTGCAACAATTTGACCGATACGACCAAAGCCCACGATTCCAACTTTTTTATTACTTAATTCAACGCCGGTGAATTTACTTTTATCCCAGCCACCGGCCTTCATTGTTTTATCAGCAGCAGCAGTTTTTCTAAGCACTGTCATCATAAGGGCAATGGCGTGCTCGGCGGCTGAATTGTTATTGGCACCCGGCGTGTTGGCGACTTTTACACCCTTAGCAGCGCAAGCACCTTTATCAATATTATCGGTGCCTTCACCAGCTCTGATTACGAGTTTTAGATTGGGGGCCATCTCAAGAAAGTCTGGTGTGATTGTTGTTGCAGATCGTATAACCAGAGCAGTTGCCTTTGGAAGGAGTTCTTTTATCGTGTCTTGAGAGTTCTTAGGTTCTGGATGTACATCAAATTCTGAAATAGCTTGCAGGTCTTGAAAAATTTCCTTATCCATTCCGTCGCACACTAAAATAAAAGGTTTCATGAAAACTCCTCTTTTGGGCAATATGTCTTATAATAATGGGGGTAACCGGCCCCATTATACGATTCTCAAGACTTAGTGGAAAGCCGAAAGCCCTGTAGATATTAATAGAAAAGAGGATTTTATGAGTTCAGATCTGCGTCAACACATTGAACAAACGGGTGAAGTTTTTATTCATCAAGTCAAAGAATGGGGTGAGATACTTTCGGGCTTTGAAACTTCAAATAAATATGAACTCCAAGACGCACAGGGAAGAAAGATCGGTTTTTTGGCGGAAGAAGGCTCTGGAGTGTTTCATTTTATCAAAAAACAATTTTTTCGATCTCACCGTTCAATGACGATTAAGATTTGGGACGCTGCGGGTAACTTATACTTAACTCTGGAGAGACCTTTTTTTTGGTTTTTCTCAGACTTGCACGTTTTGGATGAAAGTGGAGGCCGCCTCGGTCAAATTCGGAGACACTTTGCCTTTTTATATAAGAAGTATGACCTGGTGGATAAGCAAGGCCATGTCTTTGGGAGAGTCAACGCGCCAATCTGGAACCTTTGGACATTTCCGATTTTAGATAACAGGCACAATCAAGTTGGTGTGGTCTCTAAAAAGTGGGGTGGTCTTTTGAAGGAAATTTTCACTGACTCGGATAAATTTGGTATCAGCTTGCCGAATTGGGAATATGAAAAAAGAGTTCTTTCTTTAGCATGTGCAGTTTCTATTGATTTAGACTTTTTTGAGGATAATCAAAGAAATTAGGAAAGGACGTCCTGTCCTTTCCTAACACTTTTAACTAGCGATCGATCTTAATTCTAGATTTAATTGAAGTTGGTTGAGGGTTACTTGAAACTCTGCCAGTGTTGGAAGATTTCCAAAATGGGTGTTTTCGCAAGTGTTCTGAGCAATAAAGTCAAAGACCTCAATAGGTCGCGACGCTTCTTCCTCTGAACAAAATGCTCTCCAGCCAGATTTTCCGGTTCGCTTGTATTCAGTGAAAAGATCCTGAACTAACTCCTTTCTCGTCATCACACCGATACCTACGACTTCACCAATTTGACTTAGGTTGAGGTACCAGACTTTGTAGTCAGAGTTTTTGTCAGGATGTTTAAAAGCCTCGACAGCAATGGCCATTTTCATGAATGCCTCCCTTGTAAAAGTTCTCATCCAAGGAGCTGAGCGAAATTGTGTGTGCGTAGAGCTTTGCATGACATCATGTCCGGCATTCTCCGTTTAGCCAGCTCCCCCTTATTTATAACGTTATCGTGCGGATAACCGATTAACACGGGCTTTCAGCTAATCTTTACTTACGGAGAGGTAGGGGATTGTTAGAAATTTAAGATCAAACTGGGACCACTAATTCGTCATGGAATAATTTTCAATGAGTTAAGATGGTCAAACTGATTTCCGAGCAATTGGCCCGGTTACAATTTGCCTCCAAATTGGACATCATGCAAAAGGGCTTTGAGGTGGCCCTGGAGCTCCTCAAGAAGGTTTGGGGTTACGGTCATACTTCTATAATTTATTCCAGATAAGTCGAAAATTTTCTTCGCAACGATAGTGTGCTCTTTGTCTTGATGTTTATCTGAGAGGTACACGACTTCTTTAACTTTCTTTGAAGCAATAAGTTTAGCGCACTCATTACAGGGAAAGAGAGTGACATAGCAACGAGAGCCTTCAATCGCCCTTGGAGAATGGAGGATAGCATTTGCTTCAGCATGGACAACATAGCCGTACTTAGTATTAACGAGGCCTTGCTCTAAATCTTTAGTCCAAGGGATTTGGCTTTCATCAATCCCTGCGATGAAGCCGTTATAGCCCATAGATATTTGATGATTATTTTCATCCACTAAGACAGAACCAACTTTAGTTGATGGGTCTTTTGATCTAAAGCTCGCCATCATTGCTTGTAACATAAAGTATTCATCCCAAGAGATGGGAGCTTTCGGAGTTGTCGTCATACTTTGTCTTCCATTTCTTTAGTCTTCTCATAAAGAAACTCACAAATTTTTAGAATATCTTCATGATACTTATCTTCTATTGCATATCGAACTTGATCCTCAGCATGCCTTTGTGCCAACTTAAGCTCTTTTCTTTCTTGTAATGTTTTTAATACTTTAATTTCCTCAAACATATTAAAGAGAGGACGCAAGGAGGCTTCACGATGATTAATGGATTTATAGTGAGGAAGAAGGTTGGCAATTCGAAGGCAAGCTTCTGAGGTTTCACATTGCTCTTGGATAGTTGCCATCGAAATAATGCGAATACTTTCTTGTAGGTTTTTTTGCCGTTCTTCTTCTCGATTTTGTGATTTATTAAACTCTTCTTCTTGTTGATTTTTTAGACCACGAAAAGTTTTTAGCTGAAGATATACAGCATAAGAGAGTAATGGGATTAGTAGAGCAAAAGCTCCATAAAAGTAAGCTTGGTAATTTATTATTTGTTCCCACATTGTTTTTGCCGTTACTGAGGTGTTGGTTTAGATTGATTTTTATTTTGAGGCCGTCGATTACTGTGCTTTTTTCCCCGGAAGTTTTTATTAGTTTTTGTCTTCTTTTTATATTTTTTGGAGGCGCCTGCATTATTCCCGTTATCAGTAGTGCGAGTGCTACTTGTTTTTTTATTAGATTTTAACACTTTTATTGAATGATCTCGACGTGAGCGAGTTTTCCAATCTTGAAACTCCCTCAAAAAGTAATGCTTTAGAAGGTCAGTTTCTCTTATTGGCTTAACATTTGCGGGGGCTTTTTCTAGGGTAAAGACGGCCTGTCCTGACAAGAAAGCATGGCCGGTTAGTTTTCCCCCAGTAAAGAAGTGACAAGAAAGTTCGTCATCATCTCGTCCAGGCCCCATAACAACAAAGTAGTCGTGGGGATATTGAGCAAATGGCTTAACCTTAGCTCGTATTGATTTCTCTCTCTCTTTTTTTAAGCGATTTATTAATCTCTGATCTTGTTGGTCGATATAGGCAAATTCTTGTTTTTCTATATCGTTCAGTTGTAGCTTAATCCAGTGAAGAGAATCGTCTTTATTATTCGAAATAAATAAGAGGTCCCCTTTTCCCCTGGATAAGGGGAATGCTCTTAATGAGGTTGGGTTTTCACTTAGATAAACGCCCCAAGATCCTTTTCTTTCTTCTAAGTTATAGTGGGGCTGAAGCTCATTGATTTTTTCCTCTTTCTGCCTCATCGCCATGAGTGAGTCTTTTAAGGAAACGACTTGGACTTCTTCTATATCTGCATCATGCCTTTCAGAAAAACGAAGGAGATAGCGAGGTACTTCAGTGGAAAGGTTTTCGAACCTTTCTACGTAAACAGTTTTACTATCCTTAATAAAATGAACAAGGCCAGGTGTTGTCGAAAGTTTAGATAAGAACTTTAGGTCAAGGCCGGGGTGTACTTTATGGATTTTTGTTAGCGAAGGCCCTTCCTCTCTGGGGGAGCCTAGATTTTTCAAATAAGTTTTCTGAAAAAGCTCTGCACAGGCAACGGCGTCGTCCATGGCACGGTGATTAAAATCAAGGTCAATTTCAAGGAGCTCGCAAAGGCCCTTTAGGTCATAGCTCGCAAGTTCTGGGTAGTTTTCTTTTGCTAGTTTATGAGTGCACTTGGTTTTTCTTAAATATTCCGTACCGAGTTTTTCATATTCCTCTTGTAAAAGACCAATATCAAATTCCACATTGTGGGCAACAACAGTACAGTCACGAGTTATGAGTTCAAGGTCTTCAGCAACTTCAAAAAACTTTGGTGCCGAATCAAGTTCTTCAGTTGTTATTCCCGTAAGCTCCAAAATATCATTTGGAACTTCAAGCTCTGGATTAACCAAAGTCGAGTAAGAGTCGATTAACGAAAATGAACTGCCATCATCTTCAAGGATTAAGGCGGCAATTTCAATTATTCTATTTCTAGGCTTAGTGGAAGACGCTTCAAGGTCAATAACGGCGAAACGTCGCTTCCCTGGTGCTTGATTTTCGAGCATGGGCCACTATAGTCCGTTTAAGATTAAGTGCCAATACTTCGCCAGCATAATTTATTAGGCAAGTAGAATTTTATCTACATAATATTAGGCGGTTATAGTGTGATGTCTTGGTAGAGGAGCATAATTCGCCGATAATCTTCTTTAGTTGGTTCGCTAATGACTTTGTAGGCTTCACCATAAATATTCACAATTGAATAATCGCTATTTTCACTGAAGGCGTTCGGGCGATAAAGCATTAAAGTATTAAATGTAAAAGGAGCTTGGTTTATAAAGATTTCGGGAAAGCTTTCCTCTGGGAATTTTTCAAATTGAGGCCAATTTTTTTCGTCAATATTTTCCCATAGGATTTTTATGTGATCATCTCGGTCAAATCGGTTTTGCTCGTGAAAAAATCCTAAAACGTGGAAAACCTCATGAAATATTTCTGTTTGACCACATCTCTCGTTTAGTGCGACTTCCGCGATTTCTCCCGAATATCCCACCTGAGCGTAACAATGCTGAGAGCCCTTTTTGAAATAGACGTAAGCCTTGTCTTTGTAGGGATCATAGGGAGTTAAGCTCAATTGAACTTCTGCTGCGAGCTTAGTCGCTATATTCTCAATGGCGCGCTTTTGCGCCTCTGTTATATCTTCTGCTATTCGAAAGGGGATTCTGCGACTAGGCCAAACCTGTGGCCTGTTCACTTTTAGAACTTTGTCCCCTGATTCGTAATCTTGGATGTATCGGCTTTCACCTACGATAATATCTCCATAAGCGACCACGTATTCGCCATCAACACCAAGACTATCTGGATAAATATTTCCTTTAGAGTCAGTTAAGGCCAAATGTCTCGGGTCATTAATAGGGAGTTGGTGAGGAGAGTTCGTCTTAAAAGTCTGAGTATTATTTTTTATTTTTTTATCAGCTTTTTTATAGTGAACTTTTTTGTGAGAGAGGTTTTTATTTGGAGTGTTTTTAAATTTACTTTGAGGAACTAGCTTTTTTTCCTTGGGTGTTTCAAGCATGCTGTTAAATTTATTTAATCTTTTATTGTAGATTAAATAAGATGCTATTAAGCAGACTAGGCTAATGAGGAAGAGGGTTTTCCATTTCATGAGACGATCTTAACTGATCTGGATGTGAGAGAAAAGAGCCAAAAAAAAGGCCCAGCATTCGCTGGGCCAAACCTTTAGTTGTATAAGAAATCTTCTTTGATATTAAAGAAGAGGTGCAATTACAAGAGCTACGATACTCATAAGTTTTACGAGAATGTTCATCGCTGGACCAGAAGTATCTTTAAATGGGTCACCAACAGTATCACCAGTAACGGCTGCTTTGTGGGCTTCAGATCCTTTTTTCTCACCTGGAATATGACCTTGTTCGATAGCTTTTTTAGCATTATCCCAAGCTCCACCAGCATTTGCCATGAAAAGGGCAAGAAGAACGCCTGTCACAGTAGCACCGGCAAGCATACCACCAAGGGCTTCTTTACCTAGAATTAATCCGACTACAACAGGTGCAAGTACAGCTGTTAAGCCAGGAGCAATCATTTCTTTAAGAGAAGCTGTTGTAGCAATGGCTATACATCTCTCGGTATCAGGCTTTCCTGTACCTTCCATGATTCCTGGAATTTCTCTAAATTGACGACGAACTTCCTCAACCATAAGTTGAGCAGCTGCGCCAACTGCACTCATTGTGTTTGCTCCAACATAGAAAGGAAGAACACCACCAATGAAAAGTCCGATCACAACTTGTGGGGACATAAGGTCAATTGCTTCAAGTCCTACTTTTGCAGAGTAAGCTGAGAACATGGCAAGAGCAGTAAGAGCTGCTGAACCAATAGCAAAACCTTTACCAACAGCTGCGGTTGTATTTCCGATTGAATCAAGTCCATCAGTAATTGCTCTTACTTCAGGTCCAAGTTGACTCATTTCTGCGATACCACCAGCATTGTCTGATATTGGTCCGTAAGCATCAACTGTCATTGTTACACCAACAGTTGCAAGCATACCAACTGCAGCGATACCAATTCCGTATAGTCCTGCAAAGTAGTCAGCAAAGTAAATACCAACACAGATTAACAAGATTGCGGGAATACATGAGTACATACCAACTGCAAGACCAGCGATGATATTTGTTGCGGGACCTGTTTTTCCTGCTTCTGCTATTCGCTTAACAGGTGCAAATTCACCGGCAGTATAATATTCAGTAGCTAGGCCGATAAAGAGACCTACAAGAGATCCCAGAACCATGGCGTAGAATGGACCCATAGCAAATGGAAAAACTGTGAAGTTCATTGCCTGAACAGCGAAGTATGAACCACCAAAGAGACCAACAAGACCAACCATAGGGGCTAGACGTAGGGCCCAAGCAGGATCAACACCTTTAAGAGCTTGCATCGAAAGAATACCAAGAACTGAGGCAATCAATCCGATAGTAATAATGATTATTGGTAGAATAATTGGACCTACATCGGCACCAGCAGCATAAGTTGTACCGATTACCATTGTAGCGATAACTGAACCTACATAAGATTCAAAAATATCAGCACCCATACCGGCTGTATCACCAACGTTGTCACCAACGTTATCAGCAATAGTCGCTGGGTTTCTTGGATCGTCTTCTGGAATACCAGCTTCAACTTTTCCAACTAGGTCAGCGCCAACATCAGCAGCTTTTGTAAAGATACCGCCACCAACACGAGCAAAGAGTGCAATTGATGAAGCACCCATGGCAAAACCATTAAGAGCTTCTAGTGTAGGTAATCCAGATACCCACTTATAAAGCATGGCCACACCAAAGAGACCAACTGAGGCCACACACATACCCATGACCGAACCGCCATAGAAGGCAACCGATAGGGCTTTTCCTTGACCACTTTGAGCAGCCGCTTCAGCTGTTCTAACATTGGCCTTGGTAGCAGCTTTCATCCCAATCCAGCCGCAAAGCATGGAAGAGAAGGCACCTACGAGATAGCAGATTGTTGTGTTCCAGCTGAGATAAACTCCGAGAAGAATGGCAACGATTGCCAAGAATCCTGCAAGAATAGTGTATTCTTTCTTTAAGAAAGTCATAGCACCACTTTCAATAAGATCAGCAATACCAGTCATTTTGGCATTACCAGCAGGTTGTTTTACCACCCAAAAGTATGTCAGTAACGCAAACAAAAAGCCTGCGGCGCCAACAATAGGGCTTAGGGAAAGAAAACTAAGTGACGATTCCATCAGAATCAACTCCTTTCAAGTCAGTCTCATTTAAAGACAGTTAATAAAGTGAAAACCGAGTTCAAATGAACATCGAAATTCTAAAAAAAACGTAACAATAATGGTCGAGTAGAATTATCATAGACACTTAGAAGCGTAAAACTTTAATTTAAAGGACAGTTTTTGACTTCAGGCGAAAAAAAACCAAGACGGGGGATGAGTTCCCTTATTTTTTCTTCACTCAAAATGGCAACAGCGACTTTTTCAAGCCGGATTCTTGGCTTAGTGCGTGAGCAAGTAATGGCTGCTACTTTTGGAGCTTCGGGGATCACTGATGCCTTTACTGTGGCCTATCGTGTTCCAAATATGCTTCGGGACCTGTTTGCCGAAGGAGCCTTTAGCTCCGCTTTTGTACCTGTTTTTACCAAGGTTCGCCAGCTCGGAGATCGAGAGGCGCGAACCCTTTTGTGGTCCATGGCCATCATCCTCACTCTTTTGACTGGGACGATTGTTACTGCGGTAATCATTTTTGCTCCAGAAGTTGTCCATTTAATGACGGATAAGGACTTTGTTGCGGATGAAGAGCGTATGGTAATTACAGTTCAGATGGTGCGAATTATGGCGCCCTTTCTGACTTTGGTTTCCTTAGCTGCTCTCTTTATGGGTGCTTTGAATACCCTCAAAATGTTCTTTGTACCGGCCTTAGCACCTGCTTTATTTAATGTGGTGATGATTATTTGTATGTTTACGTTGCCTCCTCATCTGGAGGCGCGGGGCTTTCATGCTGCTCTGGCCTTGGCTTTAGGGGTGATTCTAGGTGGTTTTGTCCAGATGCTTCTTCAAATACCCCTTGTTCTTTATAAGGGCTTTGGTCCAACTGGACAGTGGTCATTTAAAAGTGAATGGACTGGAAGTATTTTGAACCGCTTGGGAATTGGGACTATTGGGATTGCGGCCACTCAGATTAATATCCTTATAACCACAATTTTGGCCACGGGCACTCAGCTTGGGGCGGTTTCTTGGTTAACTTATGCCTTTCGTCTCTTTCAATTTCCGGTGGGGATATTGAGTGTAAGTATCGCCGGTTCAAACTTGGTTCACTTTTCAGATGAATGGAAGGCCGGCAGAGAAAAGGAAGCTGCTAAAATTCTCAAAACTAGTTATCTAATGAGCTGGGTGGTGATAATTCCAGCTTTTGCTCTGTTGATGGCCTTATCAGAGGAAACGGTTCATTTGATTTTTGAAAGAGGCGCATTTGATAGTCGAGACACTCAAATGGCGTCGATTGCCCTTAGAATGTATTTATGGGGCTTACCCTTCTATGGTCTATATAAGATTTTTGCTCCGACATTCTTTAGTGTGGATAGACCTAAAGTGCCTGTCTTTATATCGATGGCCGCCATTGGAGTAAATATAATCTTTTGTCTGATTATGGTTCCTCATTATGGTTTCTCAATTTTGGCCTTAGGAACCAGCCTCTCGATGTTTTTAAATTGCTCCCTTCAGGGGTTCTTTTTAGCAAGAATTTTAAAGTTGGAAACCTCGTTCTTCTTTAGTTGGCGTTTGTTGAAGTTTGTAATTGCTGGTGGTCTTAGTTGGTGGAGTGTCACTTCTATAAAGGGCACTTGGTACCTTTTAGAAGGGGCGTTGCTTGAAAGATCAGTGGGATTTTTGGGCTGTGTCGCACTAGGAGCTTTGGTCTATATCTCCTTTTTACTTCTAACTGGGGAAGCAAAATTAATAAAAAAGCTTCTAAATAAGAAATAAATTGTTGTTTTTAATGAACTATCCTCTTGTAGGAACAATATCATTTCGATAGACTGGCATAGTATTTAAGATTAGCCCTTTGGGTCAAATATTAGGATGTTGTTCATGAGAACAGATTTTGACACCCTCAGAATCCTCGCCACTTATACGATTAACTTACTCGTAGAAGCGAAGATGATTGAGTTTGATATCGAGAAGCGTGAAGCATTAATTGATGCCATGGCCACTGAGTATGGTGTAAGTTTTGCTACCGATGAAGATATTCGCGATCAAGCCATTGAAGAAGTCGAAGACAAAATGGGCGCTGATAATCTTCCTGAAGATATTTTAGAAAGTGAAATGTTTAATCACGCTAGAAAAGAAATTATTAAATCTTTTTCTGGTGAAAATATTTCTGGTCTATATTTGGTTGAAAGCCTTCATCAAGCGGCTAACAGATTGACTAAGTTCTTAATGGACTGTGAAGTCATCGACGATGTATTTGGCTCTGATGAAGAAATACACGCCTTTTTAGTTTCAAAAATTCGTGTTTTCTCTACAAAGAAAAACTAAGAAATTTAAATTATTATTTTTTTTTGGAAAGAGTCTTTATAAAAGACTCTTTTTTTTTATGGGATGAATCTAATTAATTAAAACAGATTCTTCAGTATCTCTTGGTGTCCACTTCAGGTTAAGCATCATATCCTCAAAATAAGGTCCTTCTACTAGGCCATTAAGAACAGAGGAGAGGCTAGTGGCAAAGAGGGTTTGTTTGCGCTGATGGTCTCTAATGAGAAAAGCATCTAGATAGCATCTTTCAACTCCTTCTTGAGTCGCTGTACCTTCAATTCGGACAAGTTCAAGGTTTCCATTTTGAACTTCCAAACGATCTTTAAAATGACTAGGCATGAGAATATCACTACTATCGAGGTCAAAAACCATCTGTAATATTTCAATTCTATTCTTGAAGTCTTCTTCAATACTGATCGCGCTGTCTAGATAGTCTTGCCACTCAAGCTTTGCTTCCCAGTCGTAGCGCGTATCAAGACGTTTCCAACGAATTAGATTGGGCTTTTCCTCCACGAGACCCCACCAAGAGGGAATCTTGAAAGCAAATTGTTTAAAAGCAAAGCTTTTTGCACTGTCTACAAAGCTCTGCTTCTCTTCACGCACAACGATAAGGGTGTAAATAAGGAAGAGGAGAAAGGCCGCGAGAATGGTCCAGCTCACCAAATTATTGTCTAACATAGGCCTATTTATGGCTAAATATCCCGTATATGACAAGTCTTAGTCGTTAGATGAGTTTATTAATTACAACTACTTAAGGCGAATTGTTGAGAGTAAGACTATATAATTAAAGTAATTACTGGTGAGCACCGATAAATCTAATGAGATATAGCGGACTTAGTCCATTTTGTGAGAGAAATCGGAGCCATATCATGAGGTATCTAAATTTTAAAAGACGGTTAAACAACGTAAGAGAGGGTATTTCACTTACTCTTCTTCTTCTAAGTTTGTTTCAAGTTCAGACCGTTCAGGCCAGTCGTTACGACGAATGTGAAGGGATAGACCCCGTTCAATATCAAACAGAATTTAGAGCTTGTTTGAGGCTTGAGATTGCTGGCGGAGCAAACGTTGACTGTGTTGAGTGTCTTTTCAATGAACAAGAAAAAACAAATCCGTGGGTGGAAGCTCTTGGGATTGTAGCAGGACCACTTGCTTATTTTGGCTCTGCCTATGTAGGTGCTCGTTATGCTTACAAGTCTCAAAAAGAGTGGGCCGGTGCTTATGAAGCTGGTCATGCAGGCTGTACTTCACGATTTAATTCCTATCTTGATTATTCAATTACTAGAGGAGCCAATCCAATTTTACCTGAGCAAGCTGAAGGCTTGATGAGCTGTAACGGTTCACCCTATGGTCAATTTTCTGGCTTTGGTGGTATGGGCGGAAATAGTTACGGTGGATTTGGTAGTCCTTTTTTAGGAGCTGGTTTTAGCCCTGGATTTATGGGCGGTATGATGGGACCAGGATTTGGTGTCGGTGGTCAGATTGGTATCGGCGGAGGTTTCGGCGGTGGATTTGGCGGAATGCCCGGTGGTGGATTCGGCGGTGGTTTTGGCGGAATGCCAGGCGGTGGCTTCGGAATCGGTGGTCAATTTGGCATTGGTTTAGGCGGCGGCGGCGGCTTTGGTATGCCTGGAGGTGGCTTT
>JAFMBV010000031.1 GCA_017858255.1 Bacteriovoracaceae bacterium | reverse complement strand
GCCACTTCACTATAATCATCTTTAGAAACTTCATAAGTTTCCGGATTATAATAACGGTAGCTGTAACCATAAACTGGCTGGTTCCAAACTTCATAATCATAAGTTGCATCGATTACAAATGAGCGATCAGAGATACCGATTTGATTAACAACTGCCTTATGCCATGTACCTGGATTTGTATCAAAACAATTTTGATCTATAATTCGACCAGTTTTTTCATCGCGACTGGGGTCTTTTGCATTACAACGACCACCAGAAAAATTATTATAGGTACGAACATTGGCCCAAACTAATGAACCAAGAGCTTTAATATCAGATGGGTAAAATGGAATCATTGTTTTACCATCAGCAGCGACGACTTCGACTACATTTGTTGGACGCTCAAGCATAAAGGCAGCAGGTGCCCAACCATGGCAAATCCCCATCCAAGTTTCAACCTTTCCAGAGTTTTCATAGTATGAGCGCCCTTCATTTAACATTTTCTTTGTGAGCGTTTCATTTTTATCACCTACAAGTAGGTCATATTTTTCTGAAGGTGAGAGAGCACTGATCATGCCACTTTCAATATATAGATCAGACTTATTATCTCTTACAAAGTCCGTATGAACTTTCCAATCTTCCCCATCTGTCTTGTTTGAATCAGCATAGCGACGAGCAAGAACGCCTTTATAAATGGCCCAATAATCATCAGACCAAGGACGTACTGTTAACTTCCCTGACTGAAGGCCCTTTTTATCCATCGACGAAAGAGTTTTTAACGTTCTATTTCCAAGATCAACAAGATCCTCGGCCCTATCATTATTTTGAATACCCGCACGACCTGAGAGTTGGTCAGCACAAACCTCAACACCTTCAACTTCTTTACAAATCTGACTTCTTAACTGGTCTTTTGCTTCAATGAAGGCATTATTTTTTATGGCCTCTTCTGGGATAACGATTCTCTGCTGTGCTTGTCCGAGAGACTCTTTAAAAGGTGTTTGCTCCATTACCTTCAAAGGATTGGCCTTAAATTCTTTTAAAAATCTTTGCAGATCTTGGTCTTGATAATCTTGGGCCCAAGATTGATTTCCCATTAGGGCGAACGCTGTAAAAAGCGTTATTTTGGCCAAATTTGGTCGTTTCATGGCTTCTCCTCTCATTTTTGTAAAATAGGGCATGCAGTTTGGTTAGGTCACCATTTAGTACACCCGTTTCGAAGGCCGCATAAGGAGAAAGTCATAAATAGGAAAAATTTATAAGGAAGGATAGATTTTGATCAGATACCTTGCTAGGGAAAGGCTGATTTTTCTCAGTTACTTGTCCTAAGGGCCATGAGGGTTGTTTATTTTTGAACTCGTCCATAGGGATACTTAGGTAGGATAGACTTTGAAAAGCTTGAATTATCACTATAGGGAAGTCCTTCCCATTGAGAAAAAATCTCCTGAAGAATCATATAGCTGATGCCCCAAATGGTATGACCTGAAAAACTGATACAAGGCAGTTCGTACTCTCCCCCACTTAGCTTAAATTTTCTTTCATAAAGGTGGGCCTCATTATGAATATTGTTAAGAGAAAACCAAAAAGCTTCATCAACTTCATCAGGGCAAGGGGTGAAAGGCATGATATTTGGGATGTAGGAAGCGTGGGCCGATATCGCAAATGGCAAATTTTTTCCTTTAAGCTTTAGCTGCATATGAAGAAACTCACCCAAGTAGGTATCCTGTCCCAATTTCAGTCCTACTTCTTCATGGGTCTCACGAAATGCAGCCTTTAAAAGGTCTTCCCCTTCATCAACACGACCACCTGGAAAAGCATAATGTCCAGACCAAGGATCTTCCTTCTTTTGTGTTCGACGAATCATCGCAAGCTTAAGACCATCCTTGAGGGCCTTTTGATCATGAGAAAAAATCAAATGAACTGCGGCCCAGCTTTCAATAATGTCTGGTTCCGGACAAAAGCGACGCAGTTTTAATGCTTTTTTTAAATTACGAAAATGTGAGTCATGCTTAACCATGGAACTAGTTTGTCCAATTCGTTAAGAAAAAGCAAAAACATCACTAGAGGAAGATCGAACGTTGGTATGAAGCTTCATAGCAAGCCTAGGGTGAAACTTTAAAAAGCGAGTTTCACCAATGCAGAAGAGCTCAATAGAATGAAGGTGACACAACATAACCTGTGTCGATTGACCGCGGTAAATTCGATACAAGCGACAGCTACTTGATGGCTTAGTCCCATTTTTAAATTTCCAATCAATTTCTTCTTCACGACAAACATCACACATATAGTCACCTCATTATCTGACTTACTTATCGTCATAAATCGAAATGGCCTTAAAAACCGAGCTTTTTAGGCGGCATTTGTTTTAGCATGGGCCCCATATTTCATATCTATTCCCATAATATGTGATTTAAGCCACATCTTTAAAAAAGAAACAAGCTTCACCTTATCTACTACACCATCGCGAATATCGTCATCAAACTCACCCACTTTCTCTAATAGTTGCTTATGGATATTTCTATGAATAGGTAGACCAGGAAAGTTGATGCTTTCCATAAAGTTCTCCTCGTCTTCAAAATGTTCAATAACAAACCGGGCCAGTTCTTTATAATCGCTATAGGCATTCGGCCCATCAGAGTTTAGATCATCAATTAGTGTATTGATTTTATCAATGAGGATCTTATGCTGATCATCCATTGCTGTAACACCTATGCTTAAATCATCTGTCCACAGAAAGGTTTCTAGTTTCATAACGGCCTCCTAAAAAGTTAAATTCTTTGATTACATTTTGAAACTCATCGGAGAAAACTCTTACAAAAACACACATCAAAAAAGCTGATTATTGTCAGCTCTTTTACTAAATCCCTGAAATTGTGGATAAATTTTGGTTAAAAACACTCAAAAAGAATTTGGCCCAGAGCTTTATTGAAGAGACTCAAGAGCAGCGCATAAAACAACGGGTTTAATAGAACAGTAATCAACTCAGGAAGCAACTTTCCCTCTTTACATAACTGAAATGATTAGCACAATGGACCTTAATTGTTTTAAAGGTTTACATCTATCATCGAGGAGGATGAATGAAAAAATTAGTAATGATTATCGCAATGACACTTTTTGTAGGAAACACTTTTGCAGCTCACGGGCCTGCAGGATGTGGTCTTGGATCTTACCTTTTTGCAGGAAAAGAAGGGCTTGTTTTTAATGTACTAGCTGCAACTGTTAACGGAACTGGTATGCAAACATTTGCAATGTCTACAGGAACTTTGGGTTGTGAAGATGCTCAACAGGCAAAAGTATCTGGTCCTGTTTTTATCCAAAACAACAGAGAAAAACTTGCTAACGACATTGCTCGTGGTCAAGGTGAAACTCTTCAAGCTTACTTAAAGCTAATTGGTGCTGACACTGCTGATAGAAAAGTTCTTCAACAAAATTTTGCAACTCTTTTTGCTGCGGACAATGATGCTGAATCAATCCATGGCCAAATTATAGAGCTTATTTAAGTTTATCAATCGGGGGAGTTTTCTCCCCCTTTTAGGATTACCCCTGCAGCTACGCATTTTACTCACTTTAGCCTATCTTTTCCTCGTCCTCAGCATCTCCGCAGAGTCTCTCGCCTCACCTACATACGATCAACAATGGCTAAATCTCCATCGTTACACCTCAAAGGGTGAAAATAATAACTCTGCTGTTACCAACAATAACTTCTTCTTTCATCCATTAGGTCGCCACTCACCTCAAATGGAACTTCAAGCGGCGATAAAGGTTTTAAAAGATGACCCCGTGATGCGCTGTAAGTTTCCTGCGCGAACACTCTATTTAAAAAGCAAAGGCTTCATCTCGCCTCAAGTAAAAAATTGTCCAAAATTTGAATATTTTAAAAGAAAGGTCAAACTAGAAAATGTTTGGCTTGTCTTTGCCAGTTATTACGTCAATAACCCCAGCAGTGCCTTTGGCCATACTCTTTTTAAACTTCAAGGTAAGGGAAATAATAACGACCTACTTGAATATGGCGTCAACTTCGCGGCCCATATGACGACACAGAACCCGCTTCTATATACTCTATTTGGGCTTACTGGTGGCTTTAAAGGGAACTTCAGTCTCCTTCCCTACTTTATAAAGATTACCGAATATAATGACAGCGAAACTCGAGACCTTTGGGAGTACAAGCTCAAGCTAAATGACTCGGAAAAGGAAATGTTTCTCGCTCATCTATGGGAAATGGATCAAGCGGTCTTTGATTATTACTATCTCACTGAAAATTGCAGTTATCATCTCCTGCTTTTTCTTGAGGCCATTAGACCCGAGCTTAACTTTAAAGAGCGCATGTCATACTTCGTTCTTCCAAGTGAAACTTTATCTTTAGTTAATCAAACGAAAAATTTTATTTCTCAAAGGAAAGTACGTTCTTCTCAATTTAAGAAAACACAGGCGCGCCACCTTGCCCTTTCAAAAGAGGTAAAGTTAGCTTTCAAGACCAAAGAAGTTCCTCTAAAAAAAGAAGACCAAGCAGAACTCCTAGACTTTCAAATTGATCTGATGGATCTTGAAAAAGGAAAACTACTATTTAAAAAAGATACGGAGGCCGTTAAAGAAAAGCGCGCTCTCCAGAAAGAAAGGTCTAAATTATCAATGGTTGAGACTAGGCCCGTTATTGTTAAAGAAACAACTAGTCCCCACTTTATCCATCCTTCTCGCTACCTAGCTCTAGGCCATGAAAGCCAAAGTTTTGGTCGTGCAGGAAAAGATCCTGAATTTGGCCGATTTTTGTTCACTTATCGTTTTAGCTTTCATGAATACCTTGACCCACAAAAGGGTGCCCCCTCCTGGTCGCAACTCATGTTAGGAAAGGTTGAGGGAGCATACGATGAAGAGCGAAAACGTCTGGAGCTAAAAAAATTCACCCTCTTTAAAACAGAGGCCAACCAAGAAAACTGGGCCAACACAGGCGCTTTAAGTTGGGGTTTAGAAGTTGGTGCGCGAAATCATCCCAACACCATTGCTTATGACGTTGGTCCTTATATGAGAAGTTTAGTTGGTGTTAATTGGCGTGCAAATAAGGGGATCTTTAGAATTATTCTTCCGGTAACAATAGACTATTCTCGCCCAGATACTTTGGCCGATGAATTAAAAATTCAAGGAATGTTGCTGGCCCAGTGGATTGTTGAGCCCCTTGATTTCTTCAGACTCAATCTTGCCCTTGGATGCCATTGGGGGAACTTTCAAGCTGAGGGTGAACCACTCAGGTACGCAAACTTATCGGCACAGCTAGACCTCAACTCAGACTTCTCGTTAAAGACGGAAACTGAATTCTTAAACAAAGATATAAATGTCTCAACTTCTTTACTTTTCTATTTCTAGAGAATTCACTACGATGATCTTATGAAAAATACTATTGGATTTCTTTTCACCTCTCTTTCTTGGTGGGCATGTGTCTTAAGTGGCAAATATTTATCTAATAATTCACAACTACTAGTTTTAGGTATTTTTGTATTGATGTCATTAATTGGTCATTACCTCTATTACGTTGAAGAAAAAAAGTCTTTCATCCTTTTTTATTCTATCGCTCTCACCGCAGGTCTTTTAGGAGACGGTCTACTTTTCTATACTGAGAATTTTTCTTTTGCAGGTGAAAAAATTGGTCTTTATCCCACTTGGCTGATGGCCTTATGGTTGGTCTTTCCCCTTAACTTTCTCCACAGCCTAAAGAAGTTTTTAAATAAACCTCTTGTCGCCATTTTATTTGGAATAATTGGTGGGCCTCTCGCTTACAAGGCAGGACCAGCTTTTGGAATACTAGAGTTAAGTGAAAATGCTCTATATTTCGTCGCTATTTTTTGGGCGCTCTATATGGGCGGGGCTTGCCTTTTAAAATCTTTACTCGCAACGAATCGTCCCTCGAACTGAACCAAGTCAACTTGTGACCCGTCACAGGTAACGACGGATTTCATCTGTGCTCGTGCTGTCCCTCGCCTCTCAAAAGTTTTCAAGAAACTCTCCGCATTTAAAAATTCTGCAGACGCCATAAAATCATTATTAACCGGTTTTAAATACTGAATCTGACTATCTTGAATTACCAAAGAACTAAAATCTAAATTCTCTTTTTTAAGGCGATGATGAATTAGAAGATAGCATGAGAGAACGCAAAGAGTGTTTAAGGAGCCGCCAAATGCTGTTCCTTCATAATTGATATGTGTATTGAGTGGGGCCGAAAGAGTAAGGTTATCTAAAGAAAGGCCAACGATATGAATGTCCATGCCGTCAACGACAGGAATAGCGCGTAGGAGTTCTTGTTGATAAATTTTTTCCTCAGATGTTAGACCCATAGAGCGAGTCTATCACTAGCTATTCCACCAGGAAAGTTTCACGTAAAAGGCCTTATCATTACTGATAAAAAGATAGTGAGTTACGTAAAAGCCACCACCTGCATAAAGCTCTAGTCCATCTCCAAATGAGATCACTTGAACTTTTTGGCCTGCAAAACTTCTTAAAAGAAAATTACTCACCTTAGAGTTACTCTTGAACTCAATCCCAAGGAAAAGATCATCAAAGCGAGAAAAAGTTCTCTCATTCGCTATTTCAGCACTAAGTGTTAGGTCTTTCATTTGTGAGAGAGGAATATTTAAAGCACTGGCAAGATCCTCGACATCAGAAAGATTTGCATGAGCGCCAACTAACCGATGATATTTAAAAGCAAAAACAGAAGTAATTCTTTGGTCGTAATCACTCTCATTTTCAAGCTCTGCTTGATTCATAAGATCAATCTCTTGCTCCACTTCTGCAGGTAATTTAAGGGATTGAACACAGAGACTTCCTTCTCGCCCTCTTAGCTCATCAGTTTCTTGACGAGGAGAATATTGGCCGGGGCATTTTGCTGAATTTTCGATAAGAGTGAAGTCACCGCTGTTAGCGAGAGATATTACTTCAGGAAGATCTTCATAATAGGCATTTGAAGAGAGAGAGAATACTGCAAATAAGGCAATTAGCGCGTTGAACATTTAAAACTCCTTGGAGGCATTTTTATCAAAACCGAGGAGTTTACTAAAGAATAATGCTTTGGGGGTTAGCTATCTGATAATTAGATAGTAAATGACTAAGGGCGAAGACTTTTTAAGGCCTGCTTTGTTAGCTCAGGTGGATTTTCTCCATAGAGTCCTTTAACGCACGACTTCCATTTTGTGTAATTTTCAATAGTTACTTTTGTTCTAAATTGATGAAAGCTTGGATAGCAGCTTAAATCTAACTGGCGAGAGAAAAACCCCTGTGGAAGAAGGTAGGGGAAAAAGGCCCTAATAACTTTTATCTCTTTTGGTCTTTGCTGTATTTTTCCAATTTTGATGAGGTCGGCATCGCCAACCTTTTTGGCCCAGACCTCCATACTCTCTTCAAGTTTTTTAATTTTGGCCCAAGTTATTGGTTTGCGATTTTCGGCGCTACTTAACCCTGTGACAAAAGCGGCGATGAGAAAACATAGTAGATACTTTTTCATTGGCACTCTCCTACGCATCTGGGGTCTGCACCGTGAGTACAAGGATTCGCCATTCTTAAGGCCGTGCAATAGTTCGCTTGGGTCCCACAAGGAGGAAAGTTTTCTCCATCACTAATACACCGATTAACACTTACAAGATGATTGCGTGTCTCTGCGCTTTGAGAATCACCAGAGTTTTTTAAATTATTAATCCAACCGTCCAAGCTTTGGGCACCATTTCTAACGATGGCATTATCTTGAAAACCACCAACTCCCATATTGTAAGCACCAGCACAGGCCAACAAAGAAGTCCTTGGATCCATTTCAATATTATCTTGCTCCATACGAATCTGGCAGTTACGCAGCACCAAAGCACTCATGGCAATTACCGCTTCATGGTTATCATTATTGCCAACAAAAGATGAATTTATCTCAGAAGCAGAGGGACGATCAGTCATCGGAATCGAGCTCCAAAGTTCTTGAAGTGCTACCTTTCTATCATGGTTTTCTCTCTCAGCTTCAATCAAGGAGAGGTTGCGCCTAAGAGTGTTATTCGTAATACGCCCAGCTGTGTTTTCAGCTCTCTGCTCCGCCGCGCGGTCATCAAAGCTACGAGTACGGCCTGGATTATACGAGAGAATATTTCTGACCTGCTCTCTCGCAGTTTCTGTGAACTGACCTAAACCTAAGGCGCCAGTTGAAGAACTTCCTCCCCTCCACTGAGCACTCTCTCTGAAAATTAAACAGCTCATAAGCGTCGTCACGTCGTCTTGGGGCACTGAACCACCCGTTTGCTGACCATAGGCCCGCGCCATACGCCTTATACTTGTGCGATAGCGGGTTTCATAATCTAAGTGCAGGTCACGACTATTTTTATAACAAGCAAAATAGCTATCGGCTTCTGCTGGAGATTTGAATATAAATGAGCTTAAATCACTTGCTCCAAGGTTTGGCGGTCTCATGACAGGTCTAGGAGAAGTTAATGGTGCAAAACTTTCTTCTGAATTTGGTGCCACTGTAGCAGCAGGAGTTGGAGTAGGTCTTGGGACTGGCCTTAGCGATCGGGCGACAGCACCTGTTTGAGTTTGTTCTTCGACAACGCTCTCAAGAATGAGCGCAGCTATTGTATCGTCAATGACTCCATCAGATGCTGGTGGACAAGGAACCCTTGGGCTCACGGACTCCTCAACAATATCCCCTGCCCCTTGAACCATGCGAATAATTTCTTCAATGGATAGATCTACTACGGCCCTCTCAACCCAAGGTTGTGAAGCATAGAGAAGTGATCCAGTTGGTCTGAGGTAGCGATCTAATCTTTGAAAAGCATAGGCCCAGCCTTGATGAGTACGGGTAACCTTTATAAATTCTCCTGGGCGTAGGATATCACCAGAAGTTGTCTCTATTGAGCCATTAGATACTCGATAAGAATGATCAGGAACCACCTCTCCCCCATAAAGATTGGATATTTGAAGAAATAGGAAGATGCACAACGTTTTAACTCTCACCACCTTATTATGACCTAGAACCAAGGTGGGACAAAAGCTCATCGTTAAGGGCAGAGATTTCCTGATTTATCTCAAGTTATTCTAACTATTATGAGTTAAAATTTTAAAAATCATATTTTAACAAGGATAGTTTATGCCGATAAAAAGCCTCACTTTTATCTTTTTAATGTCGTTAGTTAGCGGCTGTGCCAATGTCGATCAAATTGACCGAGGTATTCTTGCTAAAAAAATTATGCAACTAGATCCCCATCCAGAAGAATCGGCCTTTAGAAATGAGGTGCGCTCATTTAGAGAGAGTGCCATTGGCGGCTCTTCAGCGGTAGGAGGCGGTTGTGGGTGTAACTAAAAAAACGATAAAGGTTCTTCACACCATCCTTCTCTTTACCTTGGCGTTACAGAATACTTTTGCTGAGATGATGGCGAAAGGAAGAACAAAACTTAAAACTGTTTTTAACCTCTATCACCAAAATAGTAATGACGGTAATCAGGTTGCCGATAATTCAGGGCGAGAAGAAACCAACGTTATAGAGCCAATGGTTTTTATCGAACACCAAATCAACGAAGACACGGCCATCAATGGCAAGATTGTCTTTGATGCATGGACTGCGGCCAGTGATACAAAACTAGACAATTATACGGGAGCTAGTGGAACACCTATTATGGGTCAAAATAGAATCTCCGCTAACCTTGGAGCGCGCCAAGAAAAGAAGGCTGGAAAGAATGTCTGGAACTATGGTTTTGATATCGGCTTCTCTAGTGAATATGACTATAAATCTTTAAATGGCACGCTTAGTGCTTCAAGATCTTTTGCCAATGACAACTTCACACTCGGCGCCTCTTTTCAGTATTATAACGACGAAGTAAGTCTCTTTAAGGATATCTCTAATCCTAGTGCTGCTAACATAACGACCGGACTAAGTCGTAAGATTATGGCCACTTCCATAACAGCAAGCCAGATCTTAACAGTAAAAGATATCATTCAATTTGATGCTACCTTTGCTCGCTCAAATGGTTACTTGGAATCAACGGCAAATACTGTAAGTGTTGCTGGCGTTCGCCAAGTGGAGGTCTTACCAGAGACAAGAAGTCGTTATGCTCTCTCAAGTAAATGGGTTCACGGTTTAAGTAAGCTTAGTGCACTTAACCTCAGCTATCGTTACTACTGGGACCAGTGGGATATAAATGCTCATACTATAAGAGGGGCTTACCTTTTTGACATTGAAGAAGATGAAAGCTTTATGGAAGTATTTGCTCGCATCCATAAGCAAAATGAAACTAAATACTACAAAGGGCGCTTTGCTTCGGCCGAGACCTTTATGACAAGTGACTCTGATATGGCAGGATATGAATCCTACGAAAGTGGTATTTTCTATGAATCCACGAGAGCCGACTTTAAATGTTTTGGCGTAGAGTTGGAAGACGTAACGTGGAGTCATAGCTTAGTTTACAGCACTAGGACAAATGGTATGCGCTATGGTTATTATCAGACAGGCTTTGGCTTTAAATTTTAGAGGTTTTTATGAAAGTTATTTTAATTTTTTCTCTCCTACTTTCGCCTACTCTTTGGGCAAAAGGGGCAAAAGATCTTAAGAGTTTCTCCCTTCCAATTTATAAGGAAGAAAAGTCCTTTAAGTACCCAATGAAAGAAAAGAAGAAGCTCGTCATTAACTTTTGGGCCACATGGTGCACAAGCTGTATCCAAGAAATACCCATTTTGGAAAAACTAAAGAAAGACCACCCCAAAGTAGAGTTTGTAGCAGTTAGTGCAGGAGATTCACCAAGAAAGATTAAAAAGTTCTTAAAGAAACATGGATTTACTTATAAGGTTCTAATGGATAAGGATAAATCCTTTTCTAAAGGATTGGGTATTTTAAACCTACCGCAAACATTAGTTATAGATGAGTCGGGTAAAATCATTTATCAAAAAGATATCCCTCCAACTTCTCTTTAATGAAGCCTAAAGGAAACCATGTCCACTCTTTGTGAATCCAATTTCCCAGCAATGGGTGGACAGTTCATTTATAAGGCCTACCCCCAAAATCTCTACCGTTTTGAAGAAGTCACTGCCTTATTTAAGGAAGCTCACCAAGAAGTTTTAAGAATTGAAAATAAATTCACAGAATTCAAAGAAAGTGACCTTAATAAAATAAATGAACTTGCAGGTATTAGGCCGTGCCCAATCGATGAAGAGATGCTCTTTCTCTTAAGCAAGTCTGCTAATTTCTTTGAAAGGTCTCAAGGTGTTTTTGACCTTACCTATGCAAGTTACAATGCAAAGTGGAGAGAGTCTTTAAAATCAGACAAACCTCTTACTCCTGTAGAAAAAGAAACTCTACGCTCCCTTGTAGATTTTAAAAAAGTGGAAATTAACTCTAAAGAAATGACAGTCTTTCTACCCTACACTGAGATGAGGATTGGTCTTGGGGGAATTGGTAAGGGTTATGCTGTTGACTGTGCTTTTAAATTTTTAAGAAATAAAGGCATGATAAATTTCTCAGTGAATGGTTCTGGAGATATGAGAGTTCAATCAGAACCAGATGCTCCAAGGCCTTGGAAGGTTGGAATACGAAATCCATTTGCCAAAGACCCTAACCAAGCAGCAGGGCTCGTCCAAGTTCAAAATGGAAGCGTCTCAACATCAGGCTCTTATATTCAGTTTAACAAGTTAGATGCCAGCCACCATATCCTGACGAAGAATAATGAACAAAACTCAAGCCCAGTTGTTTCTAGTACTATTATCGGAGATACTTGTTTAGAAACAGATGTATGGGGCACCATTGCTATGGCCCTCAGTACATCTGACGCTCTCGCCCTTCTAAACAAAGAAGATATTTATGGTATCCTTATTGATGATAGCGGTAAAAGTCATTTAAGTAACAGGGCACTTAATAGCTTTAAGAAGTAAATTAGAGACATGGTGGATAAAAACAACAACTTTCAAGATTCTGTATTAGAAGTTCTCTCATTTTATGAAGAAATGAATTGGGAACGGATAGTAATGGATTTCGAAGAAGAATTTCTTAAAGAAAATCCCGAATTAAATAAAGAAGTCCTTGAAAATATTCTGACTAACCTCTCTAAGAAGAAGCTCATACAAATGAGAAAAAACGCTAAAGGGGAAAAACATTATAAGAGGCTCTTCCCAAGGAAATCATTTTGGCGCAAGCTTCGAGAATTTCTTAAAATTTAATTAACGACAATCAAAAGTAATAAGGCCATCTTCATAAGCTTGTCGAAGTGAAACTTCCATAAATGGACGATTTTGATCATAAAAGAAAACATTTTTATTCCCCTTCCATTCATTCTTACCATCTACAGAAACGGCATGAAGAAGGGGTTTGTGATTACTCATTTTGAAATTTAAAAGCTTCAGTGTATTTGGAGTGATTGTATAATAACCCTTAGTCTGCTTTTCACCATTAGTATCAACATACTGAATCGCAAATTGGATATCATAAGGACATTGATTTCTTACTTCCAACCCAATATAAGGTGTAACTTTAACGTCAAAGTCTTTAAAATCTTTTAATAATTCAGGTTGCCTATTAATGATGAAGTTAATCTCTTCATAGTCAGAGTTCTTAATAACTGCACCAAAATTGTAATCAGAATCCTTACTATGGCTTGTGTTAACACCAACGACCTTGTTCCCTACGATCATTCCCGATCCTGACGTTCCAGGCATAGTATCGCAGTCATGTTTAAAAGCGCCTGAGTTTCTTTTCACTGCACCATGATAATAACAATTTTCTTGAATATATTGGGACAACTCCTCTTTGGAATCCTCACCCGTGTAAGACACCATCGTTAGTTGGTTATTATTATTTAAAATGTCTTCCTTTGTTCCTACTTCTCTAATTTTTACGACAGATTTAAACAATGGGGCATCTTGAAAGCTTCTTACCTTAATGACTCCGATATCTCTCTCAATTGATTCAACCGTTCCCTTACTTTGATTTATGTAAGACTTAGGAACATACAAATTTTTAATCAAAAACCTAGTATGAGGTTTATAATTATCTGCCATATGAATATATGGAATAACACTCAAGTCACGCCTAATTTGATTCTTTTCTTTATCGTAAAGGCAGTGAGCTGCTGTTAAAACAAAGTAGCTGCCAATGGCCGTTCCCGTACAGACTAGATTATTATTTTCATTAACTATGGCCACTGTTGATTGATCAACTGAACTTTCAGTTAATAATTCCCTATTATCTCGACTACCAACTACATAATTTGAAACCTGTACTTCAAAACCTTCTACAACGGAGGAGTCTTCTCTGGTTAAACAAGAGCTTAGAAGAGTAAGAGTAGCTAGCAAGGTAAGCAGGTTTAAAATTCTCATGGGAAGATTATAGCTAAGCCCATGAAAATATTATGTTTTCTTGTAATAATTTCTCGGGCCGTTAATTTCTTAGTCAATTTCTTGGGCTTGGAGATGATCCCATTCAAAAGAGCCATATTCAAAGCCCTTAATAAAAGTAGGCTTTATGATGTTGAAATAAGGAGAGCGATCAAAGTCAGAGGGAGTAAAAAGAGTCGCCGAAAGTTTTGTATGGACCTCTCTATCGCCTGACTTTTCAATAAGCGGTAGGATTGGGTAATTTATGCTTTGGAAGGCCTCAGCTATCAAGCTTGAGCAAATAACCTGGGTCGAGTTAGAGCTACCAAAGGCCAACATAGCTTTCTTAAAACGCGTTGGAACCCAAGGAACAGGCAAAAGGTAGCGGGCCAAATCGAAGACATTTTTTAGATCGTATGCATGGCCCAGTTTGGAGTGACAAAAATCAATAATATGTTCAAGATCCGTACTACTCAATCCTAAGGGTCTACAAATCCGGGTATGAAAACTGGCGTATTCAGTGAGTGAAATCAGCCTAACCCCTTCAGAAATATCCGCTTCAAGAAGATCTAAAACTTCACCCTTTTCGTTTTTGCCACGGGGACCAACATAAATAGCAGCATGAGACCAGTTCGATTGGGTTAAGTACTTTATGGCCGTTGAGAAGCGCTCCTTCCCCTCGACCAATAATACATCTCCGGGTTTAATTGTCGCCGCCAATAGCTCAATAGAGTTTGTCGTCTTCTTTGCTCTCCCTTCACTAGGGACAGACAAATAAGCAATCAACCATTTGTTAAGAATCTTTAACAACCACTTCATTACACTTTGCGCTTGTTAAAGAAATCTCGACTAACGATTCTCGGATTAATACAACTATTTTTTTTCTTATCATTGTCTTTCACAAGATAATGATAACTCCAAAATATCTAAATGAGAACTAGTGAATAATCCTTTTGGAGTCTTCATCCTTCTCTTCCATCAGGAAGCGATATAATAGACCTTTTTTGCTCTCGACCGTTTTTTCAATATTCATAGCATAAGAGGCCGGAACAACAACATCATCTTCACCAATTGTTATTTTAGACACTTCTACTTTTAAGCATTGACCACTATTCATGAAAATCTCTGAGATCTCCCATGTTTTCTCTCGGAAGTTTGCATCTTTAAATCTTCCTAAGTCTTTTCCATCAGCAGTAATAACACCATGACCTTTCAAATCTTCAAGTGAAACCCCTAAGATGTCAGCATCATCAAGAACCTTTTTACAGGAATTTTCAGAATTAATGAGAATAACATCTTCACCAACAGACTCTACATCTTTCATTGAGAAATAAAACCGTTCTCGGCTCCAAAACTCATCTTTTAAAACAATTCCAGAAAGTTTCTTTTGCTCAGGATTTAAATATATATGAGAAACTTTTCCTAATAGCTTTCCTTCTTTTTTTGAAATAACCATTAATCTTTTTAGACCAGTGATCCTACCAGCAACCATCTTTGTTAATTGTTCCTTTTCCATATTATTCTCCTTCTAATATTGTTTTTAAAAGTTAGATGACATCTGAACTTTATTATAAATCCCATTCATGTATATGATGAAGATGATGTTACAAGCCGTTTTCTATCAATTTATAAGTGACTTTTTGGTGGATTCTAATCTCATCTCTAGAGCATATTAAAGATTACTGTAACCATTTATTTATTTTTTTAGCGACAGACTCGGAGAAGCTATTGGTCACTTCACGAAGAGCACTATCTAACTTCTCAATTTGATCTTGTAATTTATCTTGTTCGTTATTAACGGCACCAGTAGTATCAGCTTTCAACTGGGACAGATGCGCTTGCAAAAGTTTTCTCTTTGCTTCAATTCTCTGGGTAAGTTCTTTTTTTTGATTAGTCATTTAAACCTTCCTAAACTTTTGGTGTACACTTTGATAGTAATTAATCTGGATTAAAATTAATCCAGAGATAAGACCAATACACAACATTTCTAAAATACTCATAAACACTCCTTTCTCCTTCAACTTTTCATATATAAATGGAATGGAAAATGAGTGCTGAGAGCAACGGAGATGATTCTTGTCATAAATGTGAAGAGAGAGATTCATCCCGCCAACTAATGACGACGAGACCATCTAAGGTATTCAGTTGAGCTTAACCGGCGCTAATTTGGAATACAAAAATATCTTAATTATCTAGATACAGAACAGTTAAACTTCTATTTGCTTGCCGTCCTAAATCATCGACTACTCTTACTTTGAATTTGCCAGGCCTTGCTTTCCAGTAAACTTCTTGCTTCCCTTTAAAGCTACCTAGAAAGGAATTATCTACGTACCAGTGTAGCTTGACTGCAGAATTATCGGCCTGTGCCTTAAAGACAATAAGATGTTGTTTTTCAGACTTTCTAAAAGTGTATTTAAGACCTCTATGCGGTTTTAAAATTATAGGAGCAGCGCCAATAGACTTAAGCCCTTGCCTATTGCACTCCAGTCCAAAGGGAGGCAGTGGTTTTCGTGGAATTCCAAGTTTGTTGAATATTTCCATTATGTGGCTGGGCCAAACCTCAACGATACTCTTTCGTGTCTTCTCGACAGTCTCCGTGCAGGCACGTAAGCCTGACTTCATATTAATTTCGATTCTTCGATGAACTGCACACTTCTTAATAGGAGATATTCCAGGATAGAATAGGCTTAGTTTCTTATGGGGACAGAATTTCTGAGGCAAAAAGCCTGAAACTGCACAAACTTCAACTTCAGTTATATTTTCGTGAATGGCGTGAAGATCATCATAGTGAATTGGTATTTCAAGCTTATCTATGGCCTCAAAGAAGAGCGGAGCTGCGGCTGTTGCGCCAATCAAGCTTGAATTACCAAGGCCAGAAAAATTGCCAACCCAAACTCCTAAGATATAGGGACCCACAATACCGACACTCCAAGCATCCCTAAAGCCAAAACTTGTACCAGTCTTCCAATAGACGTCTGCACCTTTCAAGACATAGTTCTTATCATAGTGGAGACCAGGTCTTTGATTGTGACTCAAGACCTCCATCATCATAGCTATAGCTTCAGGCTTTAGAAGGAGAGGTCCAACCCCTACAGCTTCATCCTTCAACCAGCTTATATTTTTAAACTGACCTTTATTAGCAAACATAGCATATAGCTTAGTCAATTCTAGGAGAGAGAACTCGGCCCCTCCAAGGGCCAGAGAAGAACCGTAGTTATTTGTTTCAGAGAACTTTCCAGGATAGAGACGACCTAAGAATTCAAAGAGGTTTGGCTTTGAAAGAAGGCTAGCGAGATAAACAGCAGGTACATTACGGCTAGTAATGAGAGCATTTTTTGCACTCATGGGGCCTCTAAAGACCTGATCATAGTTTTCAGGTGTTCTGAAGCTTAAGGGAGCATCAAAGACAATTGACTCCGGAATAATAACTCCCTGTTCCATCGCCATGGCATAAATAAGTGGTTTTAGAGTGGAGCCGGGACTTCGTTGAGAAATAACACCATTAACTTGGCCAAATATCTTATTATTAAAAAAATCTTTTGAACCAAGCATTGCTTTGATTTTCATTGTTTTGTAATTAATCAAAACAAGTGAAGCATTTTGAATACCTTCTTTCTTCCTCTTTTCAATATAATCATAAAGAGTTTTTGCCAAAATTTTTTGTTGAGAAAGGTCTATGGAGCCATAGATATCTGCTTCAGTTGTTCGCCTTAAAATTTGATCACTAAAATGAGGTGCTTCAAAAGCAATGCTTTTCACACCGTGAATCATATAGGGAAGTTTCAGAAGGTCATCAAGAACTTCTATTTTCTCCTTTTGAGAATAGGCACGGTAGAGCTTGGAACTCGACTCCTTAATGCTTTCAGGTAGAGGTGCCAAGACTTGAACACTGTTAAGAATAGAGGGTCTCTGAGGGATTGAACTAAGAAAGAATATTTCAAGTAGGCTTAATTGCTTTAAAGATTTTCTGAAATAAATACGACTCGCAGCTTTCACACCTTGAATGTTACGTCCAAATGGCGCGAGATTTAAATAGCCTTCTAGAATTTCATCTTTTGTATAGAGAATTTCAATCCAGTAGGCAGCCGCGATTTGCTTGATCTTTCCTAAAACTGAGCGTGTATGAATCTTATAGTGAAGCCTCGCGAGTTGCATTGTAATTGTTGAAGCTCCTGCATCGGGCTTAGCTTGGTAGAGAAGTTGGAAGAACGAGCGAAAAAGACTGATAGGATTAAATCCCGGATGCCAATAGAAATAGCGATCCTCTTTAAACAAGAATGCTTCCTTAAGTTGATTAGGTGTCTTATTAGTAGATACCCATAATCGATATTGGTCATCGTCACTTAGAGTTAAGCGAAGAAGTTTACCAGTACTATCAAAAACCTGACGAGATTGAGAATATTCAAGTGATAGTGGGCCTGCGGAAAAATCACAGGCCGGTAACAGTAAGAACAAAGTGAATAGGCTTATAAAAAGTTTACTCACTTATTTTACAACAATAATCGTAGAGCTTTTTCCTAGAGCGATATGCTCTTGGTCGTAGAGATCCTCCACTAAGGTCCCTGGAACTTGAAATGTTCCAGTATTGACGGCCTTTATTTTGTAAGAGAACTCTTGCATAGTTTTTGAGATTTTGCCGTAGCTAATGATTCTATCTTCTCTCACATTAATAAAGTCACTAGTATAACCAAGAGCTCCTTGAGGAGACATGTCTTTTTCTCTATCAAGAATATTCTCAAAGCCTGCAGGTAAGAGATCAACGATCGCTGTATTGCGAAGGCTTTTGTCATTGGTCGTTCTAAACTTGATTTTGACAGTAACGATATCACCTTGACCAACATTTGAAATGGCCTTGCCGTCCTTATCTAGAATTTCCTTAAAAACTTCAATGCCTCTACTTTTTAGTTCAGAGCCTGGAAGAGAAAAGCCTGAGTGATAGAAACTCCAAAAAAGAGTTGTAGAGTCTGAACTCTCAACGACTATTTTTGATGCACTTGAAGAAAATTTATACTTTCCTTTACTGCCCTTAATAGTTTCAAAGCGGAACTTGCCCTTATCGTCAACAAAAGCTTGTTTTACCACGAGATTCTTACTTAAACCTCGATTCATAAAGCTTCTAAGGTCTTCGAGACCAAGAAGAGTATAAGAAGAACTTAGGGTGTTGAAGTGGCGTTTCTGAGCTTTGAAGAGAACCATTAGCTTTTTAGGATCTATGGTCGCTGCCCTCTTGGGAAAGTGCTTGGCCAGTAAACCAACAAGACGCATTTGCTTAACGATAGGATTGTAATACGAGTCTATGTAGTTTTCCGTTTTAAGATCAAGACGAAAGTTCCTTAAAAGTTCACGGGCTTTTTTCTCATTCATCAAAAGCTTATAAGAAGAAGCAACATGAAGAAGAGTAAGACTATCACCTTTACTTAAAGTTTCCTTATTTTCAATCTTGGCGACAATATCCTCTACTATGGGATTGATATCACTTAGATAAGCGGTAGTGATAACTTCAGTTCTTGTCAGTAGGTAAATTGCATAGCCCAATAGATAACTATCTTTCAGGTTCTTTAAGCTTCCTTTCAAGAAACCAGCAACACGTTTTTTGAAACGTTGATCAATTTTTAAGCCTCTTTCATCGGCTTCAATAAGAAAATGAAGCGTATAAAGGGTTGCAAAGATAGAGTGGCCTATATTAGAGGGATAGAGTTTGATACTCCCATCATCATTTTGTCGTGACCTTAAAGCTTGTATGGTTTTTTCAATATAAATCTGTGCTTCTCCTTTAAATTTTTTGTCATCTAGGCTGCTTAGGAGATGAGGAAAGGCCTTACTGACTAGCTGCTCTGAACAGCCATAAGGGTTCTTATCGAGGTAACTGATCAGGAACTCTGAAAGAGCAAGTGGGCTTAGACCAAGAACGATTTTCCCTTGAGCGTATTGAGAATAAATCTTTCTCTTGATTGGAATCTCTAACTTAGAGTCTTCCATTACACCCATTTTAAAGTCTGTAGAGTAGGCAGTGGCTGGCCTAATGCTCATTGTTTCAGTAATGGCATTTTCGAGAGCAGAGCTATTGGCCGTAAATGTAAGGTTGGCATTACCAAGGTTTGTGAGCGCCTTAAGGGAGTATGACTGAGTTTTATCTTTGCGAGCGGGCACGTTGATCTTAATCATCTTTTGACTGGGGACGATCAAGCTTAAGCTCGGTGAGTGGCTAAGTTTTAAGGTGATATCGTGCGCTTTCTCTTTATTCTCGATATTATTAAAGACTCCAACAGGAATATCAAATTGATCTCCAGGAGCAGCAAAGGTAAGAACATTCGGTGTTAAGATCATGTCTGCACGAACTTTTGCAGCTTCGCTTTGTGAACCAAGGGTCTGCTTGCCTACGGCCACAGCAAAGAACTTAAGGGAGCCATTGAAATGTTCGGGCACCCTGAAACTCCAAGTCTTTTTCGCTGGTCCCGCTTTTAATGGACCTGACCAGTAGGCAACTGGTTTCTTCAATTTTCTGTTAAAAGGATTGAGCTGTTCTGATAAAGCACCGTACCCACCACCAGGAGCGAGGTTCCTGACGGCTCTTCCATACTCAGGTAAGAGACGATCAAGAATTTGATAAGTATTGACCTCTAGAGATTTTTTACGAAAGTAATAGTCTAGGGGGTTTGGTTTTTTATAATTGGCAAATTGGAGTATACCTTCATTAACAGCATAGAGGATCACGTCACTATTTGAAGAGGTCGAATATTTTACATCCACTCTTTGGCCAGGTTTATAGAGTTCCTTCACTGAGAGATCTATCTCCTCTCTTCTTGAGTCTTTACTAATAGTGAAGGGTTCAACTCCGTGGCTTAATGGAAGGGTGTAGATTTGATCACTATCTTTACTCCGCAGAAGAGTGACATTCAGATAAGCGTTTCCTTCTAAATTAGAGGGAATGACAATACGTTGAGTTGTCGTCTTTTGATTTTGATTGAACCATACAAAGTCGTAAACCTTGTCTCTTTCAATGGTTATCAGGCCCCGGCCAACATAGGCGGACCTAATCTCCAATTCGATAGTATCTCCCTGTGCGTAGTCCTTTTTATTCAGTTTTATTTTGAGTTCAGCGTTTCTTGATAGAGAACGAGACAGGTCTCTGGCACCGATAACGGTGTACTCAAAAGAGGAGAAGAGGTTCTCCTTGTCGTCCCTTACTTGAACAATAAAGTCACCAGCATTAGAGGTATCAAGGACCATTTTTTTAGCCACTTTTTCAATAATGAAAGGCTTCTTATAAAGAACGTCTTTTTTTAGCTGAGATTCATATCCAAAGCTACCGTTTGGTCTCTTAGTTAAAACATTAACGTACTTTTTCTCAATAAACCGAATGGTGAGTCCCTTTGGGGAGATTGGGTTCAGGTCGGAATCAATGGCAATAAATTCAACCGTACGCTTATCCTCTCTCTTAATGTAGGAATAATCATCAATACTTTTAAGACCAATAAGATAGTTATAGGGAGAAACAAGAGCTGATGTTTTAGCCGTAACAGAACGACCACTACCTTTTTCAAAGCCCTCTGCAAAGAAGCTTAAGCGAAAGACTTTCTTAGCAAATTTTTCAAGAGGTAGATTAAATGCTGTGTTACCACTATCATCTGTTTGAGAGTTATTTAAATCCTCTGAGTAGCTTGAAAATGACTTTGTTGGGTTATCAAATCTAAAGTCTCTATACTTTGAAAAGAAGAGAGAGACTGGTGTTATCTTATACTTTGCTCTTACTTCATTGCCGCTAGCGGGAAATCCAAATAAGTTCTGGAGGTTAACCTCCGCTTTAAGGTCTTCCGGAGAAATCCAGCCTGAAGATTTCGTCTTGTTAAAGATACTTGAAATTTTCAAGCGATCAGGAAGAAACTCTTCTACCTTAAAATCTACACTACCAATAAGTGTTCTGTTGTGCTTACGGTTATTCCCATAGAAGTTAAAAACTTTTGCTGTATAGGAACCTGTTGGAGCTCCCCTTCGCAGATTAAAGATCAGGTCATCTAAGCCTTTCCTTGTGAGAACCCTCTCCTTTTTAACTATGGATTTGCCTTGAGAGTTAGTAACAACAATGTCCACTGGGATGCCGAGTAGGCTCTTGTCCCATTGGCCGCCTTTTACAATAATACCAACACGAACTTCCTCACCTGGACGATAGATCCCTCTGTCACTGAAAAGATAGCCCCTTAATGAATCCTTGGCCCTAGAGTTACTGATACCTCCAACCATAAAGCGCGAGTTGTCGAGATTGGTGTTGAAGTCTTTATACTTAAGGTATGCCAGGTCTTCACCTTTCTTAATAAGAATGCCTCTAGCGTAACGAGGACGTGAAATATCCTTTTCAAGATTAGGGACTTCACCATAGCCTCTTGAGTCAGTCATTGTTGAGGACATTGATAATCCGTTATTTCCGACAATTTGGATGAGAGCATTGGCAACGGGTTTGCCTGAACTAAGAGACTGAACAAAGAAGTGATGATCTCCTGAGACATCCATTTTCATAACAACGCCGAGGTCACTTACAACAATAAGTCGTTGATCGGTTAATCCCCTATTTCTTGTATCTTTTACTTTAACAAAGAATATACCCTGCGTTTTTTTTCCTTGAATTTTTCGTCTGAGGTATTTTGAAAAATTTAGAACGGAATAACTGGGTTTCTTATCACTTGCATGCAAAACTTTGATTTTTGTTCGTTCGAAATGGGCGAGATTTTCTTTACTGAATTGATACTCATTTCGAAAGCGTGGATTCGCATAATCTCCATTGGTTTGAGTAAGGATATGTTGAACTTGATCACCAAGAAGTTGGCCAATTTCCACTTCAATTTCTCGAACATTCGTACTGTAGATATTAAGTTTCTTCTCTCCAGATAAACTTAGAATATTACCGTCGTGCATAAGTTTAAGTTTCTTTGGGAAAGGGCTAGCATAAATTACTTTTTCGAAGGTATCAGCGAGAACAAAGCCTGAGGCAGACTTAATACCTTTTTCAATAGAGAGGATGTAGTAAGTAGAAGGCTTTAGTTCAAACATAAAAGAGTGTAGTTTTGGAAATTCTTGAGAGTTTTCAAGGAAAACTGGTTTTCTTTCGATGAGTTCACTTCTACTCATTCCAAGGGCAGAGGCCGTGTGCTCAGACCAGTGTCTTATTTTTCTTCCCTCTACTTTCATCACTTTTGGAAGCTCATAGAGACGTATCTTTCCTTTTAGAGAAGAAGGGTAAACTCCTGCAGAGAATTGAAGAACTCCAACGTGCTCTGGTACAGCTTTCTCATTTTCAACAATTTTAAGATCAGCGTCTTCAATATTAAAGTAATCAAACATACCTGGCAGATCAACATAAGAGTCCACCTGATAGTCAGTGCTAGTCCCTTTGAAAGTCGACTTAATTCCAGGCAGGAGCTTTAGGTTTACGCGAGCACTGTGTTTAGGGATTGAGAGAGACTCAGTGTGGATATGAGCTTTGTAGCCTAGGTCATCAAAAATAACTTTAAACTTTACTGGACTCTCGGCCTGAACTTTGGCGGCATCCACAAGGAGGTCACCCTCTTTTGATGATTTTGCGTACTCGATTTTTTTAAGGACAATCGATTCTTGGAGATTTTTTTGGTCAACGGGATAATTGAAGCTTAAAGTGAAAATTGCTTTATTTATTTTAGGGTCCCTTGGGTCCTCATAGAACTCTTTATTATCAACATTAATCTTGAGTTCTTTTATGGTAAATTCATCTTCCGTTTTTGCTTTTGTATATCTCTTGGGAAGCTTGAGGTTTGAGAGCTGGAAGTGGTACTTCTCTCCTAATATCCATTTTTCAGACGGAGTGAATGAAAGTAACTGATCACTTATCCACTTCCAGGTTCCTTTAATTTCCGGAAAGAGACGAGGAGTATCTTCACTAAAGGACTTCCCTACCAGTTCAATAGGAGCAACTGATTTATCAAAGCGGATCTGGAGTTCAGCGATTCGCTCCTTTACCTCTCCGTTACTACTCTTACTTAGCCTCGTTGGACCTGGTTCATAAAAACTAAAACTTAGTTTCTCCGGCTCTTTAGGCTGCGGTCTATTATTGTAAAAATTGAAAATACCTGCTGTTAAAATGGCGATTAAAACGAGACCTACCAAGAATTTCTTATTTAAATTCGTTAAGAAAGATTTCAATCCCCCTTTTTTAAAGGCTCTTATGGCCCAGTTTGGCTTTTGATAGTTAAATTCACCAACAAATCCTTTGTAAGGGCCAGTTTCTGTAAAGAGAGTATGAATAATAAGAAGGCAGAGAATTGTTCCTATAACTGAGGAGACAATCGGTGGAAGCAGGTAGGGATTAAAAAACTGTAGAGCACCAAGCCCTCCGGCCAAGATCGCAGTGATAAAGAAGTTTTTATTTTTGATATTTCTTCCAATTTGTGACCATAAGGGGGAAAACCGCTGAGGGTATTTCCAGGTAAGGAGGTTAAGAATCGCCACAAACACAAAGATGGCTACTGTAGAGTAGAGAGTGAAGTCGTCTTTAAGAAACTCCAGAGGCCCTGACCAATAATAAAATTGATCCCAAATGAGAAAAGCAGAAATAAGAGTTAGTGAGGAAATAAGAAAACCAAATTTTTTCATGGTGTCGCCTTTTAATTAAGGAGGGCCGTAAGATTGAGTATTTTATTGAAGATCAATGTATTGAATTTAGTGCTGTAAGTACATAAAATGACACAGCGATACATAGAAAAAGACTTTCAAGATGATGCTTCCTCACATGCGCGTTGTAATATAATTTATGATAAAAATAGAACATTAGAATTTTAATCCGCTGAGAATGTTTACTTCTTAGATTGAAATACTCTAGATTTTAGTAATCTCAGTAATTTAACTCATTTTTTGGTAAAAATACCGGAAGTTGAAATTCATTATAGATGGGTAACAGGCTTCGTTTTGTAAAACAACCCATGAAAGTAAATCCAATTTAGGATATGGCCGACATTTTATAGAGAAAGTCTAAAGTTATCGTCTGCTTTTAGATTTGTTCTTTTTTCTTTGCTTGCCTTTGCTTTTTTTATCGGTCTTAGGAGCAGCGAGAGAGAAGTCTTTGTGAAAGGGTTGATTAGAGTCAATCGTAAACTTTTGTTTTGATGCTACCTCAATATTCTTGAGCATTTTGGCTTCAGACTCAACGTAAAAAGAAATGGCAATTCCTTTTTCTCCAGCTCGACCAGTTCTTCCGATTCTGTGAATATAGCTTTTTGGATCTTCTGGAAGGTTATAATTAATTACGTGACTTACGTTTTTAATATCAATTCCTCGAGCCGCTATATCTGTGGCGACGAGAACGCGAATCTTTCCTTGCCTGAAGTTTTCAAGAGCAAGCTCTCTTTCTCCCTGTGCTTTCCTACTGTGTATAGCAGCGCAGGTAACAGGTATTTTCTCCAGTTGTTCAATGATCTTATCAGCTCCAAACTTTGTTTTACAAAAAAGTAGCACTGAACTAAAACTTGCATCTTCTAGTAATGCGTTTAGCAGATAGCCTTTGTTAGACTTTTCGAGTGAATAAATTTTTTGTTCAATCGTATCTACGATTGACGATTCTTCATTCACCTTAACTTTGACCGGATTTATTAATAAATCACTAGCAAGCTCTTCTATTGCGGGAGGCATTGTCGCAGAAAAAAGTAGTGTTTGTTTTTTTGTAGGTAGAAAAGAAATAACTTTCTTTACATCACCTAAAAAACCCATATCAAGCATCATGTCTGCTTCATCAAGGACAAAAATTTCTAATTCGCTAAAATTTAAATGACCTCGATCTATAAGGTCAAGAAGACGACCTGGTGTGGCGACAAGAATATCAAGACCTAGCTCTATGGCATCGACTTGTGGCCCTTTTCCAACGCCGCCAAATACGACCTTTGAACTAAGCTCTAAACCACTCCCATACTCTTTGATATTGTTTTCAATTTGTGTAGCAAGTTCTCTAGTGGGAGAGAGTATAAGAGAGCGTACGTGGTTAGCTTTCACTGTTTGTCTGTTGCGAGAAAAGAGCTCCAAAATAGGAAGAGAAAAGGCAGCTGTTTTACCAGAGCCAGTTTGTGCTATTCCCAGTAGGTCTCGTCCTTCCAAAAGTGGAGGTATTGCTTGTAACTGTATAGGCGTAGGAACGGTGTAACCTTTTTCCTTTACTTGATTAAGTAAGGACTCGCTAAGGCCAAGCTTGTTAAATTGATCAGATATACTCATAAAAATTAATTATCATATTTATCCTGCTAATCGTATAAATATATGATTTCGGGTATTTATGTGTAGTTCTTTCAAAAGACAGGGCTTGATAATACAAAGAATTAAAACCAAAGCGTGACAGCTTATCAGTAGTCGTAAAAGCTGACAGTAACTGAAAGAATTACATTTTTTTGCGTAAAAATGTCCTCATCACCTAATATCTCTATTGTATTAAGAAGAACAAGAGAGAACAGATGCTAAAGACCATGGCCCTCATTTTACTAGCTACGACTAGCGCTAGTGGAAACTCCGAATTTGACCATATCTCAGCGGATAAATATCAAATATCAAAGTCCCGTTGTCAAAATACCTCTTACTTGGAGGATAAAGACCATTTTGAAAAAGTTATAAAATTAGTAAAACAGAATGATCAAAAGAAGACCGCTTCAATAGGAGGACTTCTCGTTTTAGATAAGTCAGTCAAGTTAACTGCGGCCTACCGCTACCTAACAAGCCATCTCGATTATAAGCTTAGACCTGCAAAGGATATAGACTATTGGCACCTCTTTAAGGATGGTCAATGTATTGATGTCATCTGTGCCGCAAAAGAAGTCTTCGGCCACGAGACTGGAGCCTTTTACATGGGCCTTCTCCTTGAGACAGGACTCAACTTGTCATCTCTTGGCTACTCGTTATTAAAGCCACCTGTTTTCTCAGGAGAAAGTGAGGCAAGTGCTAATACTATTGCTGACTTTAATGGACTATATAAAGTAAGGGCCTGGCATGAGGAGGAGCTCGTTGGCTATTTAGAAGGAATTTATTCGCTTCCGTCTTCACTTTACCCACTCCCGCCGACAAGGCTGGCACAATCTACTCATGAGCATAGAAATGGGCCTCAAGTTCACTCTAACGCTACTATAATTATGTATCCCGCAATGCTAGAGCTCGATAAGGATTATCACAAGTACACGATGGTTCATGAAATCGGCCACGTCATTGCTGCCCACTTTCACCTAGACACTGATCCATCGTGGTTTGAGATTTCTTGGCAAATTGATAGAGAAAGGGACCAGGTTCTAAGAAAAAATGAATCAAGTTTTGTAAGTGCTTATGCAAAACAAGATATTTTTGAAGACTTTGCTGAGTCCTTTGCCGCTTTTCGCTTTAACCCCAAATCTTTAAAAGCCCATTCACTAGAGAAGTTTAACTTTATTAAAGAAAGAGTCTTCAAAGGTCAGGACTATCTTTCAGAAAATGAGTGCCCACAATAATTTCTCTTAGTGGCATGAGCTAAGGTGAAACGCATAAAAGAATTATCGACAAGAGTATCTAAGGGCCCGCTGTCAGAAACTTTTTTTGTCGGTTATCCCTATTCCTTAAACATAGCTTCCCAAAGAAAGATTTTTTAAGGTTATCATTTCGTAATCTCCATGAGAAAATTTTTTAAATGGAATTAATTGATAGGGAGATTCTAAATGAACAAATTTATTTTGCTTTTTTCTCTGGTGGCCCTTTTCCCCTTAAACTTATTTGCCGTAAATAAGGTTATAGGCGGTACAAAGACTTCTAATCTAGAACATCCCTGGCAACTCTCTCTTCAAGTTAGATTTAGTGGCCATTTGTGTGGTGCTAGCTTGGTGCGAAAGAATGTCGTGCTAACGGCGGCTCACTGTGTAAAAAGCTTTAGTCCAAGTACATTACGTCTTAAAGGCATGTCCTCTACCGGGGAAGTTGATCGTTTAAAAAGGTTGCCGAGAATTAAGTCCATTCATATGCACCCTGAATTTGATCCCGATAAAATTGTCGCTCATGATATCGCTGTGATTATTTTAAAACGTGATGTTCAATTAAATGATTATCTTGGTGTTATTGATATTCCCTCTCTTGAGGACAACGTGATCATTGAGAGTGACTTCAGAAATATGGCAGGCCGTTTTGCTTCCACTGGCTGGGGTTCAAAAGAGGCGCCTAGTAATTTCCCTATCTACTCCAAAGACCTAATGGAAGTTGATGTAAGAGCAGTTGGGGTAACAAAAACAGATTTACAAGATGAAGGTTTTCGCGAGCAAATGATAAGAGAATTTAATATGGACGATGAGTTATTAAACTTTATCCAACTAAACCGCTCTAATGTCCTTTTAACTACAGGGGTTGTTGCCGAAACTGGAAACTGTATCGGTGATAGTGGTGGCCCTCTTGTCTATTACGAGAAGGACCGAAGAGCTAAGCTTGTCGGAATTACTTCTTACGCTGTTGGTGGAACAGTCCTATGCAAAGGACTTGCGGGATTTACGAATATTCAAGCCTATTCAAAGTGGCTTAGTCAGTATTTGTAATCTCAAAGAGAATAGTTCCTTAGCAAACTAAAGGAAAATAGCCCATATAACCTTTACTATTAAAATCGAGTATTTAGAGGTGCTTTTCCTTAAAGAGTGGGCAATTTAGAGTTGTCACCTTTTTTACACAATTTCTAAGTTCTTAAAATGCCATGAATTAAGCCTATTCTAATCTTTAAGGACAATTTGACCGATAATTAAGGTGTATGAATAGGTTAATAACTCTTCTTCAAATTTTTACACTTTTAGGCATACTTTTTAGCTGTGGCCAAAAGGCAGATATCACAAAAGCACGAGTAACTCTAGTAGCGGGCCTTACGGCCATTGTCCCCGGACAAACTGGGGGAACGATGCTCTTTGGCTTTAATCCTGATACTGGAGTCAGCTTTTCTAAAGTTTTTGATGGTGTTCCACTAGAGTTACCAAATGGTAGATGGGAATTTGCGGCCATTAGTTGGGATGGCTACAACACGACAAATGCTGATTTTAATAATGTTATGGAAGGAGTCACTCGCTGTAGTGTTGTTAGAGGAACTCTTTTAAATGGAGGGGAAGCGAATGTAGCGCTGACTCTTAGTAATGCTGGTTGTGCTGATCCCTTTTTTGGAAATGGTGACACCAGGGCCGCTAACGGTGAACCCCTACCGCTCCTACCTGCAACTTGTACTGATCAACGTGGGGTCTTTGATACATTTGATGCTGGGACTTGTAAAAACTCGACTTCAAGTTCTTACCGAGTAATCCTGCCAAGTAAAGGCCCAGGAAGTGTTGGCCCTGGTCTCATTAGTGCCTGTGTCGATGAACAGACAGTCTTAACTCCGGAACTAGATAGTACAATTAGAAAAATTAAAACCCCTATCTTTAGCCCAGGTCCTTGGAATTTTGCCATCGTTATCGACCTCTATGATCAAGCAGGATGTGCGGGCCAAGTAGATAGAGTTGTTGTGGAAAACCCTTATGCAGGACTCGCCAACAGAGGTGCCGCTCGCCTAAACTCTCAATCGACAACTTCCCTAACAGCAAATGAAATTAGAATTTCTAAAAACCCCTGCTCTTCTCCTGCCGGCACAGGCGCAACTCCTTTTAGCCCAGTAGCAGGTGAGCGAATCATTTGTACGCCTGCTCAATTTGATACTTTCATACCCGCGAACTTAAACCTTATTTATGAACTCTATGCTGATCTCGATTTTAGTACTAGAGGGACATATCCAAATGCAGTTGTTAACAACACATTCACAGGAATGCTCGATGGTCGTGGTCATACCATTAGAAACGTCACCATAAATTCCCCAAGTAATGCTGCAGCTCTTTTTAGACAGATCGATGGAACAGGGACATTTCCAAATAACTCTGAGGCTTCTATTCAAAAGTTAAAGCTAGAAAACTTTAATATTACGGCCGGCAATAATAGCAACGGTGCCCTAGTCGGTAATGTCTTCTTAGGAAGTCGAATTTGGATGGTTGATGCCCAAAATATTTCCTTTACTCTCAATGGCGCCGGTACAACTCAAACAGGTGGTCTCATCGGCTGCATGGATGAAACGGATGCCTCTACAAATGGTGGGTCTTATACTGAAGCTTGGGGCCTACGAGTAAAAGACATCAGCATAAATGTAACAGGAAATCATGATTCTATTGGTGGCATCGTCGGTCACATCCGAACGAGTAATGGCTTGAGAAACTCTATCGTAGAAAATTTAACTTTCACTTCAAGTGCAGCAACAGTCAGTAAAGTCGGCGGAGCCGTTGGCCAATTAAGTCAAACTGGTGGAGAAATTTTTGCGGTGACTGCCAATAATATTCAACTTGGAACTTCTGGATCAGTCCTCGGAAATATTCCTCAAATGGGTGGTCTTGTCGGTTTAGTTACTGATGGTCGCGTAATTGATTCGAAGGCCGTATCAACAATTTATGGTGGTGGAAACGAAATTGGTGGACTCGTCGGCGGTGCCTACGGAGTGGATTTTCGAAATAATGTGAGTCTAATAAATATACTCTCTGCTCCTATTGGAACCTCAGTAGGCGGCCACATTGGTTTATCAGGAATCTCAACAAATAATCCAACCATTAAAAACTCTCGCGCTCTTGGTAGCATTCAATGTGCAACAACTGATTGCGGAGGATTCATTGGCACTATAATGAACTCTTCAACTTTCACGACTCTTATTGAAGATAGTTATGCTGATGTTGTCACGACTAGCACGACGAGTGTTGCCGGAGGTTTTATTGGAAATAGTAATAATTCGGGTACAGGCATAACGATCAATCGCTGTGCCGCTTACGGAGACGTTACGGGAACGGCAGATGTTGGCGGATTTATAGGCCAGGCGATTGCAAATAATATCGTTGAAGTTTTTAGTCAAGGTCAGGTCAGTGTCAGCTCAGGCCTTGGGTCTGGACTCATTGCTCTTTTAAATGCTGGAAGTATTGTTCAGTCTTATACATCTTCCTCGGTTGTGGGTGCCTCCGGTACAAAAACGGATTGTATTTCTTCTGAGGTCGCCACCCCTACAGTAACAGATGTCTATCATATCTCTGATGGTGCAAGTGATGGCAACTGCACAGCACTAGCGACGGCCAGTGCTAATGCCTTCACCAATTATACGAACTTTGATATTTCAGGAACAACCCCATGGAAGAATGTCTCTTCTCAACCTCCAAGCTTAAAGAGTATTAATGCTGTTCAAGGAGTTGGCGAATCTTATACAGGAAGCCCAACCGATCCCATTATCCTGAGCACGCCTTCTCAGTGGAATAGTATTGGCGATAAGCCAAGCCTTATGGATAAAACCTTTCGCCTTGGAAATATTATCGACTTTTCTCCAAACCCAAGTAACTTTGTGCCTATTGGAAGTAATACCAATCCTTTTACTGGTGAATTTCAACCCAATAATCAGGGTGTCAGTAATATTAACTTTATCGACAACACAAATAGTGAACCCCTTGGTCTCTTTAGAGTTATTGGAACGGCCGCCGGAAAAGGATCAGGCCGAATAGAACAGAGGGATTACTTTGATTATGACAAAGACTTTGCTTTTTACATCGATAATGTGAGCCTTGTTAAAAACACCAGTATTTTAGGCCACACTGGAATCGTTGCTGGAAAGGTTTTTGATGATGGAACAAATCAAGGTAATGGAGTTCATGACTATCAATACGCTGTAGCATTTGCTGAAATTTATATTACAAACTCTAATGTCTACGGAGGAGGAGCTACCTACTCTGTCGGTGGCGCCTTTGGAAATGTGACTCTCACTAATGAGCAGTCTGACTTCTATGACATATATGTAATTGACACGACCATTGATGGTTCTGCAACAACTGACGACGGTATTGGCGGTATCTTTGGCTCTTTAACAGGAAGTCTCGTCAGTAATACTGGCAATATCAGAATGGATAATTTCATTGCAAGAAATGTTTACGTAGGTAATGCTACTGTAAGTGAAGTTGGAGGCATTGCTGGCAATGTAAATCATACTCAACTAGAATTTGAATTCTTTAGAGCTAACGGGGACATTACTGGATTAAGTCAAGTTGGTGGGCACTTTGGAACTGCCGCCAATGCACAATTTATCAATGGATCCTTTGACGGCACTGTAACAGCAGCAGGTACTTCTGCTGGCGGCATCGCGGGTGACATCAATACCACTTTAATAAAAAATGTTATTTCACGTGCCATTGTCTTGGCCTCAGGCGCTGCAGGTGCAGCAGGTTGCTTAAATGGAACAATTACAGCAGCATCTAGTATTGAAAATAGTATTGGAAACTGTCCTTCTGTGACGGCGCCTCTCGGTACCTCCAGTTATTTTACGAATAGTGCTCTTAATACTTCTACCGTTAACAGCATCTACACCCAGCCAATTGATGCAGATGAAGGCCTCAGTACCAATTTCGTAAATTTTGTTACTCAAGCCGACTTTGTGAATCCCTCCGCAACGAGTGCCATTTTAACGGCAGGCGACCCTTGGGTTTTGGAACCTGGCCTTCCTCCCCTACCAATATGGGAAGCCTTTCCTGAGTTTTTTGAATAAGAATTTTATCTGCACATGAAAAGTGGTCCTCAAAAATCTTACTTACAACGTACTAACTCAAAAACCATAACCTCCATTAAAGAGGGAAACGACTCTGACTTGTCTTATCCATGGTTATTACGCTTTCATGGAAAAGCTGGGGAGTATATTATCATCTCTGTCGAGAAGTAGAAACTTATCTAAGGACATAGCGGGTACCACGCCCCCTTCCTCTTTTTATCAATAAATCTCTTTTCACTAAATCGTCGAGGTCTCTATAAGAAGTCATCCTTGTCGTTTTAAAGAATTCGGCCACATCATATGCCGAAAAGAAGTCATTAATGGCACCTTCTAAAATTTGAATTTGACGAAAATTAATATCCTCAGGAAAAGATGAGAGTATCCTCTCCTTATTTACTTGAAGTACATTTGACTTCTCGGTACCAGAGTTAAGTACCACTGCGACTTCTCTTTCAAGTGTGTATTGATCTTCACTCGCTTGAATCCAATCTTTTCGAGGTCCAAGAAGAACTCGTAAACGCCTAACAAGAGTATATACTAGATGATCATGGCGAAAAGGATCATAGCTTGAATAACCCCAAATATTTCTCACCAACATTTCCTTTGTTTGAGGACCAGTGGATAATAATTTTAAAAACTGGTACTGGTTTTTAGAAACCTTACCAGGCCGATAGAGCACTTCATCTTCAGAGAAAAGAAAAATACCTATATTTTTGGGATGAACCACCAGGTTGGACTTTTTTTCAAAAGGAGAGAAGTACATTGAGGCGAGGTGAAGAAGCTCATTATCAATAATCTCATCGAGTACTGAACTGTCACGCAAACAAACTTTATCAAAGAGGATACCAAGTTGATCTTCTTCATTAAAAAGAGGTTTTTTTCCTTCTCTTGAATGTATTTGCTTCAATACTCCCTTGTCTGTTTTATCAAGAAGTCTTTCTAGCTGTTCTCTCTGTTCTTGAGTATTCTGTCCAAGAGACTCTAAAACCAGCTTTTCTATGCCAAGAATCGGGGCGAGCAGATTAAAATCAACATCCTGACTTAAATTACTTTTAGCAACCTTAAGCAAGCTTATGGCCTCAATGAACTGACCTTTAGGAAGAAGAAGTTGGGCCAACAAAGTATTAAGTTTAGCTACCTTCCTTTTGTTGTCATTTTTATAAATCGTATTAAAATTCTTAATGAGAAATTCACGAGCATCATTGTAGGCGCCCATTAAAAAGAAGAGTTTAGAAATTTGTAAAACGAGTTCGGAGCGAGTGTAATCATTAGACTCCGATGTTTTTGAGAGTATTTTTTTAAGGCTTTTGATATGATATTCGGCATCTTTACTGTACTGACTTTTATAAATAACCAAACTGGCCTTAAATTCTTCATTAAGAATTTTCAGTTCACCTTCTTTTGTCTTTTTGATCGCCTTTTTTAAAAAGGTTTCGCCCTTGGCCGGTCTACCCAATTGAAAAAAGTTATGGGCAATAAGATCATTAACGAGGGAAAAAAGAAGCGGAGGAGCACTTCGTTTCTTTAGCAGTTCCTCTTCGGCGACTCTTGCAAAATAAAGACTTGAGGAGTGATTCGAAAAGAAAAAGCGAAAAAAGCTTAATCCCTGATAAATAAAGAACCTCTCTATTTCTGAAAGTTTTCTGCTTTTTCTTTTTCTCCAATTCTCAATGAAAACTTCTTTTGCTTCATGGTAATGAGAAGTTCTCGTTAGACTGATACCTAAGTGGAAGTTGGCAAAGACCAAGTCTCGCTCATTAAACTCCTTTCGATACTCTTTATAGACTCTTCTGGCGAAATGGTGGTCACCTTTAAAAGCACAAGCGGCAACAATATAGGGGGCATTTTTAAGACTTAGCGGGCACAGAGAAGCGGCTTCATACTCACCTAAGTAATAGAAATCACTTGAGTTTTTTGTCAAAAAGAGGTCCCCCGATTAGGTAACATTTATAACAGTCTTTGCTAATGTTCCTCAAGAAGGCAAAGAAGTTGGTTGTGCATTAAAATACAGAAGCCACTCAGGTGCATTTGAATTCCTTCAGAACATAGATGATCAAGCCGTTTGTAACCATATTGAATTTTCACTGAAACATACTTATAAACTAGAGGGCTGCCCTGTGACATTTATTATCAATTCAGCTGATAAAAAACTTGAAAGTGTTGAGTCTTCTTGTGACTTTCGTGCATCACTAAAAACGAATCCTATAATATAGAGGGTAAGAAGAAAATTTAAACTTACCAGCGTGGTGGAGTAATTCCAGGGGGCAAGAAAAAAGTCCCCATCCCATACATATCTTTAAAGCGGGATAGTTTGAGGGAAGTCTTCGCTAAATCAAGCCCCCTTGGGTTTCCATTATCAACAATATATCGCCCAGACTTACCAC
>JAFMBV010000030.1 GCA_017858255.1 Bacteriovoracaceae bacterium | reverse complement strand
AAATGTGTCCGGAGTATATAAGGGTCTAGATTGCCTTAGCTCTGCATTTATTAGTCTTGATATTATGGTGTGGACTCAACCCGCACTATATTTCAGGACTATGAAATTGTTGTGATATAAATGGATCTGTCACATACTCATCCTAAACAGGAAGTGAGTCTCTCAATGTAATTTTTGGCGCACAGATGGCGCACGTAAAAAATAACACTGCTCAGTCGTTGAAAGTTAGTCATAATGTTGAAATTACGGGGAAGGAGAATAAGAAGAGGTGGTGCCCCGACGCGGATTCGTGACTCAAGAATGCTTCCGTTTATATGTTTCAAATGCGAAATCGATTTAACTGGGACGGAAATAAAGAGGGAGAGCAAGGAAACTCTCCTAATAAAATCGTTCGGGTAATATGTGATAAAGATGAACTCGAATTATGAAAGAAAATTTATAAGATGGGGCTACAGTTCATTAAGTATATAAAACTGCATCAATCCATAGGCACCCTTCAAGGTCCTGTTTTGTTCATCAAGGATGTAATTTCTTAATTTATTTTGTCTTATTTGAGCCTCTTCTCGAGACTCCCTTCTCATATCAATCCTGACCTTTGCGATCTGTTTAGGAGAACATTTATAAACGCCTATTTTTGTACCAGCTTTTCTAGTGGGTTCAATATTACCAATAATACCGCCCCTTTCATGTGTAATGTTTTTTAAATTATTCAATACGATTTTTTCGTCATCATGATAAAGACTACTAAAAAACTCACCAATCCTTTCACAGTTTACAGCTACATGATCGCTTTTTAAAATATTTACATCGATAGCCTCAGGATTAAGGGGAACATCCTTAAACTTACAAGAAAATCCAAACGCCTCAACACTCTCTTTTCCGTAAGAGATAGTCGATTTTATGTCATCCTTACTGTAATAATTAACTCCCTTTTGAGCAGCTATTTTATTCAAAATTGCATTACTAGATAAAGTTTTACCGAAGAGACCGGATGAAGCCTTCGAATAAGAAAGAGTGTCTCCTTTTTTACAGAGATATTTAGACAACGGGTTTTTAAACTCTTTTAGTGCTATTGCTTCACTAGTAAGATTAACCGAACCACTAGAGCATGACACCAATAGAAAAATTAAAAAATACTTAGATCGTTTCAAGAAACACCCTTATTTTAATTTAATCGCTTTAATATAACTAAGATATCGGCAACTTCCTTTTTAAAATTTAACGACTTGGCAAAACTAATCACTATTTTTTAATCGCAGAACAAACACCCAAGACTAATCAAAAGGGACAAGAACCCTCAATCATTCAGGTTAGCTTAACTAGTGATAAAAACGAAACAAAGGCGACAAATCTGTCACGCAAAAACATCACTCAGTTTAAATAATTAGCCAAATTCAAACTCAAATATTCAGAGTAATTAACCGAAACGTATGTCATCTAATAAAAGGGGTTTCAATGTACAAAGTACCAGCCAAGTTTAAACGTTCAATTTCTACAGAGCTAAAAAAGTTTACAACTGTAATAAAGAACTTACAGTCTAAAGGAAAAGCAAGCTCAGAAGATGATGCAAGAATCATCATTAATGATGTATTGGCTGATGTCTTGGGTTATGACAAGTACAACGAAGTTAAGACAGAGCACCGAGAGAAAAATGGACGATTAGATTACGTCATCAAGGTTTCCGATAGCCCATACTCAAAGAAAAAAGACCAATATGATTTTGTGATTGAAGCAAAAGCAGCACATGTTTCTCTAAGCCAATCTCATGTAAATCAAACATTACAATATTGCCTCACTAATGGAATCGATTTTTTTGTCCTAACGAATACTGTACGGTGGCAACTTTACAGCGTAAAAAATACAAAACGTAACTCAGATGCAAACCTCATACACGAAGTAAACTTTGGTGTTGAATCAAATACGGATAACCTTGCTGAAGAGTTTTATCTTTTCTCTAAGAACTCGTATTTAAATGGTGACTGGAGAGATGTGCATAAAGTAGCAAATGCTACGAAGGTCGAAGATATTGTTGCAGTAATACTGAGCGATAAAATCATTAAAAGTATCACCAAGGAAGTAACAAGCATTCATGGTGTCAAAGTTCTTCCAGAGCAGCTTAAAGACATTATTGAAAATCAGATTATAAAAGCTGAAGTGGAAGATCTAAACAAGAGTCTTCTTCGAAAAATAAACAGTAAACCTAGTCGAAAAAAGACAAAAGATAAGTCAGCTAAAAATATGTCCCCTTGCGAATCAGAGGATTTAGAAGAGCAAGATAACGCTACTTTAAGTTCGGAGGACATTTCTGATGCTACTCCTTTAGAAAGTGGAGATGGGATTAATAAGGCTAGCTAAATATAGGTCTTCTAATCTCAATCTAGTTGTAGTGAATAACGTTTTTTTACAGATAATTAAGCGCACGCAAGGCGCACGTAAAAACTAAAGACAAACGAATTTGGGTAAAAATATAAGTAGCTGAAATAAAAAAAGCCCAGTGGGTTAAACTGGGCTTTTTAACTTTAAAAGAATGGTGCCCCGACGCGGATTCGAACCACGGACACAGGGATTTTCAGTCCCTTGCTCTACCAACTGAGCTATCGGGGCATGCTCATGTATCTCAAAAAGTAGACTTAATTTAAGGGTGAAGAGGTTTTTAGTCAATTTAAATCTCGCTGAAATTGAGCGTTTCTAGTAATCTGAATGCATGCCGGTAAAGATTCTAAAAACAGCTGTTCCCTTTCAAGATGAAAAAACTATTGTCTCAACAAATGCTTTTTGTTTTCTACCTGACGTTAGTTCAAAAGTAGCTCCAGCACTGAGTGTATTCACTCATGGCTTTACTAGCCACAAAGGCAGTATTTTTAACTGGTCATTGCGCTTAGCAGAAGAAGGCATCCCCTCGCTACTTTTTGACTTGCCTGGTCATTACCTTGGAGGCTTCACAGAAGTTTCAAGTCTTGAGGCCTTTCAGAGAAACGCTACCCTCATGTTTGAAAGTGGTCTCAAGATCTTAGAGGAGCTCCTTTTAGACGAGCTGGGCCTTCACAGTGACCACTGCTCCACCAAATTTATTCTCGGTGGTCATAGCTTAGGGGCCCTACTCTCTCTTAAGGCCTGTGACTCTCCCGCCTTTCAAAACTTTAAACAAACTCAAGTCATTGCCGTCGGTTTCGGACTGCCCCCTGAAGGAGTCACCCATATCTTTAATACGCCTTTTTATAAGTCGACCCTTGCTGTGCGCGCGCAACTTGTGAGCGAGGCCATTGGTCCTGATAAAATTTTTCCTTGGATAAAGGAAGAAAAAGAATCTCTCGATCTTACTAGTCAGAATATTTATCTTCTTACCGGTGAGGACGACGTGGTCGTAGGTAAGGACGGTACAGAGAGACTAAAAGCTCAACTTGAGAACCTTGGTAATAATGTCGTTCTCGAAAAACCTGCAAAGCTGGCCCACCACTTACCAGAGAATGCGGCCCCACACATCAAGAAGTGGTTAAAAGATCAGGGCTTTTTCCAAAAATAAAGATTCTTTAAAAAACCTCGTCGCCCAGTTCTCCCAAGAGGCGTATGGAGAAATTTTTTAACAAATCCCCTATTAGAAACCTCTTGTAAGTCGCCACTCAATTCAGTGAGATTTTTCTTTAAAATTTCTTCAATTAAAAACGAATTATTCTTTTCAAATATTTTAGTATCTTGAGCTTCAAGACCTAAGCGCACAGGCCGATCATTCCATGGACAGACGTCCTGACAAATATCACAACCAAACACCTCGCCACTTGCTTTCTCCATTCCAATAGGTGCATCAGGTCCTTCCTTAAAGTGTTCTATTGTCCAGGTTGATATACATTTTTCGGCAGTTAAAGTCCGGGTGTCCTCATCAATTGCTTGTGTTGGACAGGCGTCAACGCAGGCCCTGCACTGGCCACAATGATCAGTTTCAATTGGCCTCATAGGAATTTCTAATTTCTTATTGAGAAGAAGAGAGCCAATAATAAAGAAAGAGCCCTTGTCCTTAGAAATTAGCATTGAGTTCTTACCAAACCAGCCAAGACCTGCTCGATGGGCCAAGTCTCTTTCTAAAACTGGCTGGATATCAAGACTGAGGCGCCACTTTAAATCATCATGACCTTCGCTAAGCTTAGTTGCTAGTTCTTCCAAAGATTCACGTACTCTTAAATGATAGTCTTTCCCCTCAAAGCCCAGAACGTAACTGGCGAGTTTAATCCCGTGACTATCAGGCCCTTTATAAAATTCTTCTAAGGCCAATTTTTCTTGATGGTAACTAAAGAGAAATACCAAGGTACTCTCGCACTCGGGAAAGACATTTTTTAAAGAACTTCGGACCTGCATACGATGATCGGCCAAATAGCCAAGACTACCATGCTCGCCCTTTTCAACCCAAGCCTCGAGGTTGTCATAGGAGTATGGTTCAAGCTCTTCTGTATAACCCCAATCAACGACCTTATGATGGGTTAGTAATTGGGGTTTAAAAAGAGGCATAGCTTTCTAATTATCCATGGGAAGAATTTCTATGGCACCAGTAGGACAAACGCGAATACATTCATAGTCCATGGTGCATTCACTAATCCGTGGTTCATTAATATAAGTATTAGAAAGTTCGTCATCCGTGACCTTCCATATGTCATGAGGACAAATATGCACACAGTTTTGGCAAGAAGCGCAGACGGAAGTATCAAGAAGAATTTTCTTCTTCTTATCACTGGCCTCCTTAAGAACTTCCTGGCCACCAGGTACTTTAGGTCGATCTTTAATGATTTCTACTTTTACAGAGTTTGAGGAACCACGAGCAAAGAACTTTCCGTCCCCTCTCGTAATGACTAGTTTATCTCCGTTCACGAGTTCTAAATCAGTTTTTACTTTTTCAATAATATCTTTTTGAAAATCAAAATTATCTTCATCGTAGTCGGCGAGATAAAAAGGCGTCACTCCCCAAAAAAGAGAAAGTTTTCTAACGGTTCCTATATTATTGGTAATTCCTAGGACAGGTGTGCGAGGACGAAACTGAGAGATCTTTAAACAAGAGTGTCCAGATTCAGTTACCGATAATATCCTTTTAGCATGAATTTTCTCCGCTATCATTGAAGCTGCGACCATCACTGAGGCATTAACGTTTGATAGATCCATATGGCGTAAGAAAGGTCTCTCCTTGGGCTCTTTTTCGGCCTCAAGGATTATAGAGTCCATCATTGCAATAGTTTCTACAGGATACTTACCTGCCGCCGTTTCCCCACTTAGCATTACGGCATCTGTACCGTCCCAAATAGCATTTGCGACATCAGAGGCCTCTGCTCTAGTGGGTGTTGGGTTATCAGTCATCGTCTCAAGCATTTGAGTTGCAGTAATCACTGGAACATGGCGCTCGTTACACATTCTGATCATTTTCTTTTGAACGGCAGGAACCAAGTGGTTACCAAGCTCAACCCCCATATCCCCTCTGGCCACCATTATCACATCCGTCACTTCTATAATCTCTTCGAGATTATCGACTGCCTGAGGCTTTTCAATCTTTGAGATGATTGGAACGTTTTTCTTTAAGCTATGAAGGAGGTATTTAACTTCTTGAACATCTTCCTTTCGTCTTACGAAAGATAGGGCGATATAATCACAGTTTTCTTGAAGGCCAAAAATCAAGTCCTCTCTGTCTTTCTTTGTAAATGCCGGCGCCGAAACATCGCAATCAGGAAGATTAATTCCTTTATTACTTTTGAGTGTTCCACCAACCTCAACCTTAATCTTGTAAACTCCGCGATCTTTTGTAATCGCACGAGCAACCATAAGGCCATCATCAAAAAGAATTCGAGCGCCATCATGACAGTCATTAACAAGATTTTCATAAACTGTTGGTATAAAACAGTCTTTATATTCAGGGTATTTTTCTTTTTCTTTACTGGTACCAATAACCCATTCACTATTCGACTTAAGCTCTAGAGGTTCATCAAGTTTATCCACTCTAATCTTGGGGCCTTGAAGATCAATAAGAACGGCAACCTCTTGACCCACAATCTTTGAGGCCTCACGAATATTGGCGATGAGCTGTTTATGGGATTCATGGGTACCATGACTCATATTAACTCGGGCAATATTTAGACCCGCTTTAATCATCTTCGATATCATTTCAACGGTATTAGAAGCTGGTCCTAGGGTGGAGACAATCTTTGCCCTGCGCATGAGAAATCCTTAGTCATAATGGTCTTTTGCGATTTCTCTTAATTTAACAGTGATAGACGAAAGTTAAAGGGCGCACAGCAACATTAAACGGTTTTAGGTCGCGTGCTTTGAACTATATTGGCGACGCGATTGGCCTCGCGCAACTTATTGAGCTTGAGCTCATATTGATTGACCATGGAGTCTTTTTCCATATTCGTCTTATCAACAAGACGATTATAGTTTGCATTCATCATGCTGGTGCTTCTTTGCATTTGGGCATTGGCCTCTTGGCGCTCACGAGAGATCTGATTATTAAAACGCTCAGTAATTTTTGCTACATGAAGGTCATTGTTGGCCTTTGTTCTATCAAGGCGGCGATCATACTCTGTTCTTAAAGACATTAGCGTCTTTTTAAATTCTCTTTGTTGTTGGTCTAGCTGTCTCTCAGCAGCTCGCCGATCCTCTTTCCGTCTTTCATTTTCAAAAACTTTTAATTGCTCTAATTCTTTAGCCGATTTATTTTGAAGATCATCTAGTTTCTTTTGATACTTTTCTTCGAGTGCTACTTTTTTCTTTTCACTCATTTCGATTTTTTTCTGCATGCTGTCTTCTTTGCGAGAAAAAACATCGTTTAGGTCACTTTTAAGATCTGCCATTTCATTGTGAACATTTCTTTTGGTGTTTTCAATAAACTTGGTTTGCTCTTCTGACATTTCGACACGAGCGTCGGCCATCGCCCTTTGATTGGAATTATTTATATGATTAATGGAGCGACCAAACTCCTCTCTTTGCCTAGAAACAGTGTTCACTAACTTTTGGCGAGAAGTAACAGACTGTTCTTCTTTCTCTTGCTCAAGGCGCCTATTTCTTTTTCCCATGAGTTCTTGATAGCCTTCAAACTGCTCACGAAGCCCGCCTACTTCTTCTTGGCGGAGTTTTCTCATTTCTTCATTTTTCTTTTCAAGATTGGAACCACTCGTGATTTCCATTTTTTTCAATTCATCAGAGTGACTGCGACTAAGTCTCTCACTGAGTAAGTTGTTATTATAATTATTTTCTTCAATTGATTTTTTGAGATTTCCAATTTGACTTTCATGCTGAGCTTGTAATGACTTACGTGAGTTTTCAACCTTATTGTGGCTTCCCTCGTTCAATAATGCGTTTGTCCGCCGCTCAATTTGAATCCTATCTTGACCAAAAGTATTTTCAAGATCTCTCTTATCTGTTTTATTTTGTCTATTGAGGCGCTGTATTTCAGCTGTATTTCTGTCCTGAATTTTATTCGTCAACTTCTCAAACGTAATCCGTTGAGCTTCATTTTCTTCATTCTTCGTTTTTCTTAGTCCGCTATTAGCATTTTCAGCGTTATTTCTTAAAGTACTTTCATTTTGCTTGGCATTTTCACGCAATCTTTCCATATCAAGTTGGTGCCTACTGTTAGCACTATTTCTAGAAATATTTGCGTCTTGAACTAATTGTTTCTTTTGATTTGTGTGGTCCGTAATCATTTCGATTTTTTCACGACTTTGTTGATCACGGAACTCATTTAGCTTACCTGATGATGTTTTTTGTTGAGAACCTAGTTTTTCATTAAACTCTTTCTCTCTCTTTGATAGACCATCTTCATATCGCTCAACCATATTGTCTTTATACATTGCATGGAGCTTATCTTTCTCAGTATTGGCGGTATCAAATGATTGGGAAATAGAAGAGAGTTTCTGATTATAATCATTCATTTGTTTCTGACGATTAGAATCAAATTCCGAACGCTTCTCTTCAATATTTTTGTTATAGCGCTCAGTTCGCTCAGATAGAGCTTTCTTTAGATTATTGTCATAGCGCTCAAGTCTTTTTTGAGCCCCTACTTCCATCTCATCTTTTTGATTCAGGTAATTATCTTTTTGGTTTTTGACTTTATTGGCGTGTAACTTTTCAAGGTGCTCGACCTTATCGTTGTAATTATCTTTAAGCTCTTGAGACGCTTCACTGTAGCGGTTTCGGGTCTGAGCTAATCTGTTGTTGTAATCACTTATATCCATATAGTCTAAACAATGCTCCTAAAGGGTTTAGCGCTCTTCCATTATACACATTTGACCAATAGCAATAAAACCAAGGTAAAAGTTGCCAATTGGATATAAAAAAAGGGGCAATAATTGCCCCTTCTCTCTTCATATAAGTTTTAAAGAATTACTTAGCGAGTTCTTCGTCAATAAGTTCAGCGAAGACTTCCATAGGCTGAGCTCCATTAACCATTTTTCCATTAACAAAGAATGTAGGCGTAGACTTAACACCAATTTTTTGACCCTCTTGAATATCACTATCAATACTTTTAGCGAATTTCCCAGAATCTAAACATTTAGTGAACTTTTCTTTATTAAGACCCACACTTACGGCCTTTGCAATTAGGCCATTACGATCAAGACCTGCTTGGTCAGCAAACATTTTATCGTGAAGCTTCCAAAAGCTTGCAGACTTTTGCTCATGGGCACATAAACTAGCTTCTGCTGCTTTTTTAGCGTGATTGTGAAAAGGTAGTGGAAAGTTTTTGAAGGCCACCTTAATTTTATTACCATATTTCTTTTTAAGGTCAGTCATTAGAGTTGCCCCACGAGCACAGAAGGGACACTGAAAATCAGAGAACTCAACAATTGTCACTTTCGCATCAGCACCACCAATAAAGGGCGCGTCTCCGGCCATGACTTCTTTTACCGGACGAGTAGGCTTTATTAAGTAAACTTCAACTGGACTCTTCTTCGTTTTTTGTGAGATCCAATTATCAATAGCACCTTGCTTGGACTCATTTTCTAGGAACTTTTTAATCCTATCTTTTAATTGAGCATTTAGATTTTCCTTAGGAATGTTTCTTTCCTTAGCGAAGCCCATTATTTGTTTGTCAGTAACTTTTATGCTTTTTGCAATTTGATCATTTAAGAATTTATCATTGTCACCTTTATAGGCTGGATCAGCTTCCATGAACTTTTTAAGAACCAAGGCCTTTAGGCGATTCATTTTAATCTCATGAACTTTCATTTCGGCTTCATAAAGGTCATTTTCAACACCTTCAGTAAGCTCGCTAAAAGTAATAACTGTTCCATTAACCTTTGCAGCGGCATCTTTATTAGGAGCGGCCTTAAAGATAAACTGGGGTTTACTATCGACGTCCTTAGTACATGAAATAAAGAGCCCTAAAGCTGCAAGTAACATCATTCCTAAGAAAGAAAGAGTTTTAATTCGGTTTTTCATAGACCTGTTCTCCTCAATTAATATTTCTAAATCCCTGAAATAATAACCTATTGAACTTTAGATTGCGATAGTTCTGCAAGAAATCGACGGTAGACTTCTGATTCTTCTTTTAAAGAACCATGAGTACCCGACGCTTTTACACGGCCACCTTCGAGAACAATAATTTTATCGGCTTCTATTATTGTTTCCAGCCGGTGAGCGACAATGAAGGTAAGAGATTTTTCTTGAATAAGAAGCACCATCTTTCTTAAGGCCAACTCCAACTCACCATCAAGACCGGAGCTAATTTCATCAAAGAGAACAACTGGTTTTTGAAGATAACAGGATCGAATAGCGGCCAAAAGCTGCTTTTGTCCCATAGAGAGTCCACGCTGATCAAGCTTATCGGTTGGACCCTTGCCCCAAAGTTTGATGTATGGGATCTGCTCTCTGACGCTCTCCCAGAACTCGTTAAAGTCCTCAGGTGTTTCACGATTCATACAAATATTAAAGGCGATCGTATCAGAAAAAATATGTGAATCCTGACTGACGATACCAACCTGTTCACGATAACCAATAATATCCTCAACTGTCTCACCAGGAAAGGACATCGTAGTGCTGGGGGTTTTTAAATAAATGCCGCCCTCTTGTGGAACGATATTGGCGGCCATCATATTAAGGAGTGTAGATTTTCCACATCCCGAAAGACCCACAATTCCAACGAGTTCACCGGGAAAGGCCGTGAAGCGAATATCTTTTAAATTAAAAGGAACCTCTTCTTCTTGTGATGCCTTTCTAGGATATTCAAAAAGCTTTATATCAACCAAGACCTCTTGAAGTTCAATATTTCCTTTGGTGATATAACCTTTGGAACTCATTCCAGACTCAAGATCCCCTAAAAATTCATCTATTCTCTGCAGGCCAGTGTAGGCCCTTTGAATATTTGCAATCTTTGCAGCGACATCTTTTACAGGACCAATTGAACGTTGAATAAGATCCACAATAGCAAAAATTATGGCAGCTTCTGTGATCGCCGAATAAGGAAAGAGAAATACAATGAACGCCAAGAGAATTGGATAAAGAGATTCAGCAGTTGAATAATAGCCTGCATCCCAAATATTGGCAGTAAGCTGTTTCGTTAGAAAGTCTTGAAAAACAACCTCTCCTCTTTTTGAAGCATAATTTTCGTGGCGGGTATAATATGTCTCTTTAATCCCCCCTACCATATTAGAGAGAAGGCGACTCATGTCAGCGCGCGACTTTCGCACATCCATAAAGACTTCACGCATGTAACGTGAACCCCAAATAAGAAGAAGAGCAGCGACAACCTCTGCGAGAGCGAGGGAGATACCACTCACCTTATTTAAAGACACAAAACTAATAAGACATGAGATGACAAAGAAGACATCAATAAAGATGCCAAATGTCCCAGAAGTCATAAGCTCACGGAGAGACTCGGTATCATTCATGATTCTCGAAATGACTTCCCCCTGAGGGTAGCGTTCATTTCGACTATCTTTTGCCGTCTTTACATCATAAGTGTGAAGCCATTTTTCATAACAAAGACCACGAGTATTTTGCATGAGAAGCTGAATAAACTTATTGATACTTAGCTGATAGAAAACACGGTTTACATAAACACCAAAAAAGATGAGTGCCAGAGACCACATCGTTCCATAGAAGTCGGCCTCAACCTCATAATTCCTTGAGAGTTCGGAAATCTTTTGAGGTGTCATCGCGCCTAAAATTGCAGACACAAAAAGACATACAAGGACCACTAATAAATAGCGGCGCCCTCCTCTAAAGGAAAAATAATCAAACCATCTGTTGTTTAAAATATTCATAAGTTTCAAATTGTGGGTTTAGAAGTTCGAGGGACGATCCCTTTTCCACTAAACCTCTTTCTTTTTCTAAATATAAGCAATACTGGCATGCCCTAACGGTAGTCACTCTATGACTTGATAAAATGATCGTCTTACCGCTAAGCGCTTCCCAAGACTTAAGTTCTTTAATGATTTGTTTTTCAAGAATCAGATCAACTGAAGAAAATGGATCATCCCAAATAAGAATATCGGCTCGGGCCATAAGACTTCTCACCAACGCTAACCTCTTAGACTGACCACCACTCAACCTCTTTCCTTTCTCCCCCACTTCCATGTTAAGTAGAGACTCTTTACTTGAGGCCAAATAATCAAGGCCAAAGAGAACAAGAAGCTCATAGGCTTGATCTAAACGATCCTTTGTTTGCTCTTGACCAAGAAAAATATTATTCACGACAGAGTCACTATAGAGATAGGGATCTTGGGCAACAAAAGAGATATTTTCCTGACGAAGCCTCAAAGTATCTGCCAATTGGGTTAATACCGTCGATTTTCCACAGCCAGTTTTGCCGACAAGAACAGACCATGACCCTCTTGGAAAGTTCAGTTTTAATTTCTCTTCCCAAAAATCCACCGTAAGGTCGAGCTCTTGGCCTCGAAGATCTTCGGTAAGGTTATCCTTTAATAAACGCTCCTCATCTTTAGAGCTTTTATCGATGTCACTTACAAGTTCCTTAATTCTCTGCCAAGAACCATAAGAGCGCGCAAAGACCACCCCTATCCAAGACAAAAACATAATGGGTTCTAAGAATAAAAAGATGAAACCACTAAAGAGGATAAGGGAACTAGCTCCTAAGTTCTCTTGAAAAACAATATGAGCGCCCCATATCAGAGAGAGACCGATACCTAGTGGTAATAAAGGTAAACAAATCCCCACGCCAATACCGGCTTTGTAGAAGTACCACAGCTCTTTCCAACTATAGTCTCTGAACCACTTAATAAAAGACTCTTCAGCATGATAATTTTTGATCGTCTTTTTACCCGCATAGGTTTCAATGATGACGTTTTGGACTTCACCTTGAAGGTCCTGGGCCTTACGGTAATAAACTCTGTTTCTGCTCACAATAGTCGTGAATAAAATAAACGCGATTAACAAAGGAGATAGGGCAATGAGGAGATTTTCGTTAAAACTAATAATCTTGGGAATAAGAACGATCATCGCCACCAAAATATTCCCAACTTGAAGGAGGGCAAACCCAATAAGCGCCCGCAGTTGCTCCATATCCATCTGAAGAACTTGAAAAAGCTGACCATCAGAATGATGTCTATAACGAGTGGGACTGACCGCTTCTAATTTTTCAAGAATCTCAACACGTAGGTTCTTTTGTAGAACACGCGCTGGGAAGAAAAAGAGAAGTCTGGAGGAAGTCCGAAAGATAATGATCCCCAATGCTAAGGCAAAAAACTTCCAGGTTTCAATCGTCTCTGCGCCTTCCGAGACAATATCTGCGAGCTCTTTTGCCAGGAAAGGCAAATGGGACTGAATCCAGTGAGTGCCATAAAGACACCCTAAGGCCCCAATATAATAGGGCCAAAATTCTAAGAACTGGTGATATAAAACGCCACTAAGGCTTCTATGGAGTCGTTTATTCATGTGGCCGGGAGTCTATCGAAGTCCAACTTAAGTGTCATGAAATTAATCGCTTACGCCGTCTGTGCTAAGAAAAGTCCAACTGAAATCTTGACTAAATTCAGCCTTTTAACCTAATATGAGCCTTCATCTATCTCATTATGCGGCCGTAGCTCAGTGGGAGAGCACCTGCTCGACACGCAGGGGGTCACTGGTTCAATCCCAGTCGGCCGCACCATTAATTAATCAATTTCAAAAACTTTTCTTCATTAAACATACTCTTAAGGACCAAACTCTCCCTTGGATCCAAGAATATATATTAACCCCAGCATAAACAAAGTGGCCGTTTCTTCACGGCCAAAAGATGAGCTTTTCACACTACTGCTACAACCTCCTAAATTAATTGAATTCACTGGTGTGTAACAGATTGTTAACAAAAACTATTCAAAAGCCAATTTATCCATCTACAAAAATAATTCGACTGCCTATAACTGCCCCATCGAAACAAAAACAACGTCTGTAGGAGGACATCATGAAAAAAATCATTCTAATTACTATCGCTCTTCTTTCTGTTAGCAACTTTGCAAAAAAAGAAGATTACAGAGAAAACATTCGCGTAACTGGTTCAAGTGCTCAGGTTGCTTTTGATAAAGCACAAGACATGGTTGCTGAAATTAAAGGTGCTAAAGGGTCTGTTAAGCTTTCATACTTAAAAGAATGTAACCTAAGTGCCAGTGCTGACTCTCGTGACGTTTTTTGGTTCAAAAGAAATGCTTGGACTAACTCTTCATCAGTTTACCTTAACCATGTAACTGGTACTTACACAGCTATCGTAAAAGTATCTTGTAAAAAATAATTGCCGAAATTTAAAAGACTGAGATTATTCTCTCAATAAAAACTCTCTCTCATGTCTTAGGCCTCCCTTTTGGGAGGCCTTTTTCGTTTTACAACGAGTAAAGACAAAGTTCATTTCAAGCGTCTTCTTCGTTAAACTTTCACCTTAAATACAATATAAAAAATACACACAAACCAATCCAAGTAATTAAGTTAGTTCTTACTTTTAGGGCAAGGAGAAGAAGTATTCTCCTACAGAATGAGAGTTCATGCTCCTTGTGTGAAATGAGTTAGAAACTAATTTCTTTAAGCCCCTCTCCGGAGGGGTTTTTAACTGACTAAAAGGGTTGGTGCCGATCAAAATAGTCACTTTCTTCTTAAAGAGTCTTTTCAAGAATACCGATTAAATTAATATGAAGAACCATAAGGAAATATCAATTCTTTATCTTTTACCTATACTACTATTAGGTTTGAGCAGTTGTGGTGGTTCCACTATATTTAGAGGTGTTTTAAAGTCTGAGAGTTCTCCAGAATCTTTCATCATAAAAAGAGATATAGCTAGTGAAAGCCCTATATCAAAGGGCTGTAATAAGATTTTAAATGAAATTCTTTATTTGAAACAACAGGAAGAGTATAAAAAGAAGAATAAGTCTAAAAACTAAGACCAATCCCTACTTTTAATTCTGTATTTGCCGCTTCATTTCCGACACTCGTGTAATTAAAAAAGATTCTGTCGATAATTTTCACTTTATTAAAGTCAAAAAGGTAACCACCACCAAAGGAAACTGTCGAAAAAGCGCCACCAGTGGTTGATGTCCAGCTCTGTACGCCAAGACCACCACTAAGATAAAGGCCATTCGTTACAAAAGGAAACCACTCTAGATCACCACCCAAGTCATAAACGAGAAAGGTTTCAGCATCGGCTCCTTCAGTAATTTCAGCACTAATAATATGACCACCTAGACGTCCGCGAAAAGCCCACTTTTCTCCAAATTGCCAACGTGGCGTCCATGCAAAATCTGCAGTGGACACACTACTAGCATTGTTGTCTTGAATACGGGCCATCGCTCCGGAAAAACTTAGGATTTGAAATCTACGGTCTTTTGAAACTTCATCTTCTCTCTTTGTGATGCGAATGACTTCTTCGTTACCAGTGTTACTCTTTTGGCGCTCCATACGAAAGGGCGCCACAAGTTCTTGATTGTCATCTAGCTGCCGTCGATCCTCTGCCAATGAGTTGCTTGAAAGATTATCAACACTAGCTTTTCTGTCACTTGGATTAGCTGACTTTGTTTCAATGGCCAACTCTTTTTCTAACTGAGCAAACTCATCATACTCCGTCATTTCCTCTTGAAGTTTTGCTGTTCTCTTTTTAATTTTATTTTTTATTGCCTGCTTTTGCACAGCCCTCATGGAACTGCGCTTTCTTTTAATTTGTTCTACATAGCGATATTTATTTGGATTTCGAAGGGGGCTTTTGCCAACAACCATTGTAAAAGATGAAGAGGAGCGACCAATTCTTTTCATTTCACTACGAATTCGTCGTGTTTCACTCACTCGTGAAAAACTCTTGTTAACAAGCTGACACTTAAATTTTGAGCGACACTTTACTTTGCCCTTCGCTGATGGACGACATTGCCACGAGCCGATAAGCCTCGGCATGGTATAGCCACGACAAAAGTCCGTGCTGCGGGCCATTTTTAGCTCTGCGCGTTTCTTGTAACTCTCTATGAGTCCCCTCTTTCCTTCAATTGTCACAGGAAAGGCGGCTTGAACCTGACCTAACCCAGCTTGGACAAGGGAAAAAATAAGAATGCTCAAAGTTATCGTTATCGATTTCATCATCATAGGAATTAAGTCCTCGTAAATTCATTCTAACGCAAAACAAATTCTTCTGAAAAAGGGACCAATTTGCCTATTCTATGCCTAAAAGTAACGCACTCCTATCACCTGACTTTTATCCTCAGTTTTGCTAGCTTAGGGAAATCCTTTTTTAATCTCCTGAGGAGTGTAATCGATATGGATAAATTTAAATCTATCAGCATCTCGCCCAAGTCACTTGAGGCCATTAAATCATTTAAATTGCCTGAGGACTTGGCGTTTGGAAAAGTAATGGCGCCAATCATGATTGAATCAAATTATGACAATGGTAAGTGGGATGAATTCAAAATGGTCCCCTACCAACAGCTTACATTGGATCCAACATGTAAGGCGCTTCACTATGCCCAAGAAATCTTTGAAGGATTAAAAGGCTATTATACTAACGCTAAAGGGCCTTTCCTTTTCCGTCCTGAAGAAAATATGAAGAGGTTTAACCTCTCTGCAAAAAGAATGGCGATGGCAGAAATTCCGGAGGAAAGCTTTCTAGATGGGGTTGATGCCATTACAAGTTACTGCTCTCAATTTATCCCTGTTAGTAGTGGGGATAGCCTCTATATAAGACCTTTTATGTTTGCCTCCGAAAATAGCCTCGGAATTAAACCAAGTGAAAAGTTTAAGTTTTTAATCGTTGCCTCTCCTTCACAAGCTTACTTTAAATCGGGCAGCGTGAAAGTATTAGTCGAAGAGGACGCCGTTCGTGCTTGCCCTGGTGGGGTAGGCCATGCAAAAACGGGTGGTAATTATGCCGCAAGCCTACTTTCCATGATCAATGCTAATAAGAAAGGTTATGATCAAGTGCTTTGGCTTGATGCTGTCACAAAAGAAAATATCGAAGAAATGAGTGGCATGAACTTCTTCGCCGTCTACGGTGAGAAATTAAGAACTCCCGAACTAACAGAGACGATTCTCAATGGAATTACTCGAAAGTCTATCATTCAGCTTGCGACCCATCTTGGTTACAAGGTCGAAGAGAAAACAATGAAAGTTAGCGAGCTCGTGGAGGACGTAAAGAGCGGAGCCTGTAGCGAAGCTTTTGCTTGTGGTACTGCCGTTATAATTACTCCAATCAATACTCTTGGCCTCTCCAACGGTGAAACCTTTCCTCTCCAACACGAGCAAGGTCCAGTTGCCATGAAACTTCGGAAAGCCTTATTGGATATTCAAGAAGGCACAGGCGATGATCCTTTTGGGTGGCGAAAAACACTTTCACCGCAACAATAACAATGAGGAGGCTTTTGCCTCCTCTTTATCTCCGCGCCAGTCCCCATTAGCCTAGAATCGTTATAAATTTGGAGGCTTAATTATGCGTAACTGGCTTTTTGCAATCATATTGGTGCTTATCTCTTCTTCCTCCTTTGCGAACTGGAGTGAATTTACATTTCTCGGAACAATTAACAACGTCGTTTTCTCCTATAGAGTTTACTCGCCTTCTGAAATCGCAAAAGGCTCTTCCATTGAATTTAAAGTCCTCAATTTAAACAAAATGAAGGCCAGAGTCCTTATCACAGATATTGTTTATAATTGCTACGATGGCTCTCAGGAATCAGGAAATCTACTCACTAAGAGAATCTCTGGTGGAAAGGATTTTTCATTTAAAACTCAAGAAAATATCTGCCAAGAAAAGGGTGGCTTCGAAAGTCTGAGTGTCTTGCTTGACGCCAGAGTACGTCGCTAATAAAAAAACCACTATTAAAAACCTACATTTATTGGCCAAAATTTTGGCGATACTTTTGGGTTGGAATAAAAACTTCCAACTCATTCTTTAATTTTTTATTCATATAAATCACTACAATTTTTGAAGTCCCTCCCCCCCCTCTAATATTTGCGTTACATTTCTCCAATGGATGAGAACCTCCTGAATTATTTTGAATCAATACACGTCTTTAATAGATTAGTTAAGGACCTTGGAGACTTAGGTCTTCTAAATGAAGTACAAAATAGGAAAAAAAACCCTCCTTAAATAAGGAGGGCCATTAAGATCTTATAAATAATTAAGAAGCTCGGACTACAATTACTCTCAGTGGGCACCACCACCAAGACTTGCAAACACCTGCAAACAAATCATGGCAATAATCGTGGGTCCAATAGCTCCAGCCAAAAGGCCCAAAGGACTAATGCCCTTCTCGCCAAAGGTTCCTTTTAGGATTCCGAAACCAGCTGGGTTTGGAGCGTTGGCAATGACAGTTAAACCACCACCGGCAACCGCACCTGCAACAAGGTTGTATTTAGCAGAATCAGTAAGCTCAACTAAGGAGCCAAGGTAGGTCAAGGCCGCATTGTCAGTAATTGCCGTTAGGCCTGTAGCTCCGAAGAAGAGTGGGAGATCTGGCATTGTTGAAAGAATTGGCTGTAGCCACCAAGCTTGTACCCCACCGAGGGTCACGAGACCGCCGAGGAAGAAACCTACAAGTAAGGATTCCTTTAGCTTAATAGAATCTTGGTATTCTTGTGTAACTGTGGCAAAGCCCAAGAAAAAGAGAAAGAGCGCCATAAAGAAAACCATATGGTGAGCTGTATAAACAACTAAGGCCAAGAAGATAAGATGAATAAGAGTCATCCACCAAGTTGGGATCATAAAGTTATCGTGTTTTTGCTTTATTTCTAATTCGCCTGACAGCTCTTTTTTAAACATAAAGGCAACAACGAGAGTGGAGATAACGATCGCAATAACAGACTTATAACCAAAGTTTGTCAGCATATGCATAAAGCCCCAATGCCATTTACTCGCCACCATTAAAACAGGAGGAGCTGCAAAGTGAGACAGTGTTCCACCTATTGAAACATTCACAAACAGAAGTCCTAAAGTAGCGTACTTAAACTTGGGGGTCATCTCTCCCGAGTAGAAGTAATCAAGAAGGATTAGCGCAGTAACAGTCATGGCCGCAGGCTCAGTGATAAAACTTCCAAGAACCGGACCAAGAATAAGGGCCGATACGTAAAAGGCCATCTTACCTGGGAAAGGTAGTACCTTCGCTGCTATCATAATCATCTTTTCAGCCAGCATAATTACCGGTCTAGTACCGGCCATGCACATAATGACAAAAACAAAGGCAGGTTCTGTAAAGTTCAAGCCTTCTAAGTAATGAAGGGCTCCGCCAACAACATGATGACTGTCATCATAGACGACAAATCCCTCAATAGAGGATCTAAAGATTAGAAAAATAGCGGCCCAAAGCCCAAAAACTACTTCTACTTCTCCCAAGAAATGAAAGAAGTTCTCTCCAATGGACCCTTCTGGGTAGTGGTGGGCCATTTTCTGAAATTTGGCAACAATAAAGGTATGGATAACTGCTAGGGCAAATAAAATCGTCCCGATCAGCTCGACTGTTGTGTACTCCATGATTCTCCTCTCTCCGTAAGGAAATAAATTTCTTATATGGAATTATAATAACAAGAACTGGCGTGGGGCACAAAGATAAAGTCGCCAAAAAAAAACCCTCCATAAAAATAAGAGGGTTTTTACTTTTTAGAATTCTTTATTGGAAAATTTTGGTTACCCGTCGTTACCAATGGAACCAACCGGGCAAGCTTCAAGCTGTTCCATGCAAAGCTCAATATCTTCAGCACTTTCAGGCTGCTTAATTACATAGGCATTACCATCTTCATCCTCAGCATAGAATTCAGGAGCCCCTGTATAACAGACGTTACAAGCAATACACCCTTCTCCATTGTCATCATCGGGGTCCGTACAATAGAACTTACCTGGAATATTTTTTGGGTGTTTCATACTTGGATTGGCCATATTTCACCTTATATCTTTGAGTATTTTCATAAATTCTAAGTCTTTATAAGCTATTTTTAACAGGTTTTCGAGAGGTATCCAACTTTTTTTATCAAACAAGGCCTCAACAAAACTAAATCTTGATCCTTATCAGGCCATAGCAGTTATTGCCTAAATAGAGCGCTTTTGCCATTATGGGCCCAAAGCTTTTAAGAGTCTTACGTTAGGAGTCAAAAATGACACAAAATAGTCTTGAAAGGGCCAAGGCATGGGCCAACAACCCAGCATTTGATAAGGACTCCCGCCAGGAGATCCAGACCTTAATTGATAATAATAATGAAGCGGAAATTGAGGAGCGCTTTTATCGTGACCTTGAGTTTGGTACCGGTGGAATGCGTGCGATTCTTGGACAAGGAACCTATCGCCTCAATAAATATAATATTAGAAAAGCAACCCATGCTCTGTCCCTGGTTGTTCTCGCCACGGCAAAAGACTCTCCTAGCGTGGCCATAAGCTATGATTCAAGAAACTTCTCTTTTGAATTCGCAAAAGAAGCAGCTGGAGTTTTTGCGGCCAATGGAATTGAGGCCCTTATTTTTGAGAGGCTCAACCCTGTGCCCCTGGTTTCATTTGCTATTCGCCACAACAATTGCAATGCAGGTGTGATGGTGACAGCAAGTCACAATCCTCCCGAATATAATGGCTACAAAGTATTTTGGCGCGACGGTGCACAAGTCACCCCTCCTCACGATGGCATGATCATCGATAAGTTCAACGCCATCACAGACTATGGTTCCATCCCTACTATGGATTTCGACGAGGGAATTAAAGAGGGAAAAATAAAGTGGATTGGTGAAGAAACTGAGAAGCATTATTATGAGGCCATTAAAGAAAACTCTCTCGGTTTAAAAGAAACCCAAGCGAATGGTGATAAATTAAAAATTGTCTACACTGCTCTCCATGGTACAGGCTGGGCACCTTGTAGCAGGGCCCTTAAGGACCTAGGCCTTACAAATATTCTCTCTGTTCCAGAGCAACAAGCTCCCGATGGAAACTTCCCTACAGTGAGTTCTCCCAATCCAGAAAATGCAGAAGCTTTAGAGTTGGCCGTAAATCTCATGAAAAAGGAAGGCGCCGATATCGCCTTGGGTACCGACCCAGATACCGACCGTGTAGGTATTGCCCTTATTCATGATAACGAAGTCAAATACATCAATGGTAACCAAATTGGTATTTTGATGCTTCACTACACTTGTTCACAATACAAGGCCCAGGGAAAAATGCCCAAGGACCCCTACTTTGTTAAGACAATTGTCACCACAGATCTTCAAACTAAAATTGCCGCCTCTTTTGGGGTCACTGGCGAAGATACTCTTACTGGTTTCAAATGGATTTGTGGCCGAGTCAATGAAATAGAGCAAGAGGAACCAAATAGAACTTTTATATTTGGAACTGAAGAAAGCTTTGGCTATTTAAATCACCGCAATGTTCGCGATAAAGACGGAGTGGCCTCGGTTGCTCTTTTAAGTGAAATTGCTCTCCATTATAAATTAAAGGGAATGGATCTAATTGAGGCCCTCGATGAAATCTACAAAGAGTATGGCTTTTCTCACGAAAACCTTCTAAGCATTAATTACTATGGCAAAGAAGGAGCTGATAAAATCAATCGAATTATGGAAAGCTTTAGGGCCTTTCATGCTTTAGAAATTGTTGGCCAAACAATTGGGTCATTATCTGATTATAAAGAGAGCACCATTAGAGATTTTAGAGAAGGCACGAGTAAGCCTTTAGATTTTATAAAGAGTAATGTACTTGGCTTTAATTTTACCAATGGTAATAAGCTTTTCCTTAGACCTTCAGGAACAGAGCCAAAAATAAAATTTTATATCATGATTCAAGAAAATGAGGGCGACCTCGACTCTAAGAAGAAGAAGGCCTATGAACTTTCAGATAAGTTTGTGGCGTTCATAAAGGATTGGGCTGAAAAAGCATGACGACACCAAAAATTAAAGAACTCGCAGTTGTCCTCGTAAGTGGAGGAATGGACTCTCTTGTCACCGCAGCCATTGCCAATGATGCCCATGAAGAGCTGGCCTTCTTGCATCTCAACTATGGTCAAAAAACAGAAGAGAAAGAACTGGAATGTTTTCATAAAATTGCCGATTTCTATAATGTTCCTACCCACCGAAGAAAAATCATCGATGTTAGTTTTCTCAAACAAATTGGAGGAAGCTCCTTAACAGATGACAAGATTACAGTAAAAAAATATCAAGGGGACTCTGATGATATCCCCGACTCCTATGTTCCTTTTAGAAATACTCATATTGTAGCAATGGCCGTGAGTTGGGCCGAAGTTATTGGTGCAACTAAAATATTTATCGGTGCCGTAGAAGAAGACAGCTCAGGATACCCAGATTGTAGACCAAGCTATTACAAGGCCCTAAATAACCTCATTAAAGAAGGCACGAAAGACGGCATCATTGAAGTTATCACGCCTGTAATTGCAATGAAGAAGAGTGAAATTGTTCAAAAAGCCGTCGAATTGAAAGCTCCTATTGAATCGAGTTGGTCTTGCTATGAACGCGGTGATGTTGCCTGTGGTGTTTGCGATTCTTGCGCCCTTCGCTTGCGCGGATTTACGAGAGCTGGGCTAGAAGATCCTATTCCCTATAAAGAGCGTCCTAGCTACGATTAACTTTGTTCAAGCTTCTCTTTAGTTTTATTAACAGCAAGCTCAGTCGAAGAAATTAAACTCAGATCCCCTTTAATGATACGAAGTTCATAGGCCTCCATGAAAAGGTCTAATGCCTCACTGTAGAAGCCTTGTTCAAATTTTTGTTTACCAAAATGGTGGAGAGCAAAATCTAGATAGCTCTGCACAGCTGATGATTTCGAGGTACGAGTCAATTCTATACACTTGGTGTAAATCTCAGATGACTTCGTAAAATTACCTTTGTATTGAAAAACAATCGCCAATCGCAACTTCATCGCAAAAACTTGCTCAGACTTTTTTAACTCTTCAAAGACCTTTATAGCATCTAAATAACACTTCTCAGATAAGCTAAGATCTCCCATAATTCGTGCATAGCCACCAATTTGAGACAATATAACTCCCGCCTTTGAACCTTCATCAGCTGCGAGTTCGACAATTTTATCTTGTAACCAATCCAATCCTTTTCTCATTTGCTCAGAATCTTTTGGTACCTCTCGAAGGTCATCTCCAAAAGAAAAATTCATATTAAAGGGAATGTCTGATGGTTTCATAATTTACCTTTTCAAAAATTATTAATGCTATTTATTAACCAAGTACTCATCATAAAGACCGACCCCATATAGAGTCGTCGCCCCTTTGACGACTAAGGGTTTAAATATGTCCTTATATTGCTTAAACTTCTCAAGACTCTCATGAGAATAGTATTTCCTCTCTAAATTTCCGACAACTAAAAAATGAATACTTTTCTTTCTCATCATTTCATAGACCTTGATTGGGTCATTACTATTAAAAATATAATCAATATCCCGTTTTCTTTGATTGATAGCAGACCAACTTCTTCCTCTTAAATAAACATGGTTATCCCAGCCAAGATAAGTCGGTACGCCAGTATGCATAGAAATTCTTGTGGCAGTGTGATCAAAACTATGGGAATAGCGCTCAAGAAGAACAGGTGTTCCTTTTATATTCTTTTTAATCCAGCTAATAACCGCAAAGTCGCCAGGACTTGTCTTTTCTAAATAAGCACTTCCTCTTAGGCCATAGCTTCGCGAACCAAATGGACGATAACTTGTAACTGCCAATATATTAAAGATGGTCCCCAGCACAGAAGCATTGATAAGGATAATAGCACCTATGGCAAAAGGAATGAGAGTGTTGCGTCTTAGATAAAATTTAAAATAGCGTAGTGAGATAACCGTTGCAATCCCTCCCCAAATATATATGTTATTAAATACTTTAAAAATGGTATTTACACGATCATTAAAAACAAAGAATTCTGCAAGAAGCCCAATAATAAGAGAGCAAGCAAAGAAACGAAAGCCAAGAGATTGCAAAACAACTCGCCATTTTAACGATTTACGATGAAGGAAGTAGACTGGAAAGATCATCACAAAACAAATTAGCCACCACAAACCATGATGTTCAAAGTGGGCCCAAAGGGAGTTTGTATCACTTAACCAGGGTCCCCATTTTGTTTTCACTCCGCCCATGAGAGTTAAGAGCATCGGAAGGAATAATAATATCCCTGCAAGGTGAACTAAGAAGAACATTCCCCACACCTTTGGTCTCTTCAAGTTCTGAAAGGTCAAAAGAAAAAAGAGGCCATTAAAAAGGCCGTAAATAACAAAGTCCCATCCATTTATTCCCAAAAGAGCGCCATAAGAAATAGCGTGGAAGAGGAAAAAGAGCTTATGTTTCTTAATATCAAATTTTGGCCATACTTCATGTAGACCATAGATAAGACAAGTAATTAAGAGAATTACAAATGGATAACTCATCACATGGGGATGAAGGTCAGCAAAGAGAAAGGACCAACTTGGGTACTCTGCGAAGGCCATATTTTTAAATACCCTCGTGCTAGACCAAAAGTAATAGATATCAAACTTTGCGTCTCCAAAAACAATACTAGAGAAGGCCTTAAAGTTACTTGCCAGAGGAATTAAGAGCGCCCCAAAAAATGCCAGCCAACGTTTTTTTCCCAAATAAAGGAAGAGTGTATAGAGAGAGCTCGCCATCAAAGCTGGTAATGTTGCCAATGAAAGAGCATAGCCTAGCTCTCCACTCGCTCCCGTCATTTTTGTAAGACCTGTAAAGAAAGTATAGCCCCAGTAATAATATTTCATAGGTTCGCCTGCGAACCACGGGTCATTCAGCGGTAATGTTTCGTTCCTCAAACTAAAGTTAAAGATCGTGAAGTCCATTGGTTTTTCACCCCAATAAAGTTCTGGGTGAAGACTATAAAGACAAAGATAGAGACAAAAGAAAAAGAGAAAGAGAAATTCGATCTTCAAGATATGATTTGAGTATTGGGCCATAAGATCAGGAAGATCATTTTCCTTTTTCATCAAAAAATTAGTCCCTAATAGTAATAACAATAGGGTTATAGATAAGGATGGCCCAGAAAATGTCATGACGTTAACGCTAGTGCCAAGCCAATTGACATAGAAAAGACCCAAAAGAGAAAGAGTTTTAGTCAGACCATAACCGCCATCTTTTAGGTTCTTAAAACATTCTTTAGTGACAGGAAATACCAGTAGACCGAGAACTGTTATCAGATAGTACCAAAAAATTAAGCCTGAAAATTCAGCAGCATTTAAATGAAAAAAAAGAAAATTTAAGATAAGTAAGAAAGGCCAAGGGATTAGACTTGTGAGAAAGGCCTTTAGAATCATTAGGACCTCTGAGCCAAAGGGGAATCCTTTTGAATAAAGGTTCTCAATTCCTCAAAGTTTTTAACTTGGCCTTTATTCATGAGGTCAATCATTTGCTGGCGCCAATCTAACAATAATCCCGGCCCTTGATAGATAAAGGCGGTATAAATCTGACAAACCTTTCCACCGGCGCGCCAAAAGTCGAGGAGGTCATTAAAAGTAGTGATACCACCGACTCCAATTAATTCTAATTCACTATCTGGTCCAAGAGCTTCCAAAACCTTCTCTCGCACAAGTCGGCCTTTCTCTTGTAATAAACGACCAGAGATTCCACCCACGCCTAAGTCTTTGCGAATGGTAGTATTAGTGGCAATTAAGCCTGAAAGCTTAAACTCCTGGGCCAATTCCACAATGGCCGGTAAATCTTCCAACGCTAGATCAGGTGAGATTTTTAAATAGAGAGGAACACTATATTCACGCCGTAGATCTTGTAATGCTTCAAATATTTCTTTTAAAGAAGAAATACTTTGAAGGTCCCTAAGTCCAGGCGTATTGGGGGAGCTAACGTTAATTACTAAATAACTCGCCACTGGAGCAAATTTATTGAATAAAACTCGGTAATCTTCAGCTGCACTATCTTGAGGAGTTGTTTTATTTTTTCCTAAATTAACCCCTACAACTTTTCCGTGGCGATCTGCCTTTTTAAGATGAAGAAACACTTGATCCATGCCTTCATTATTAAAACCCATACGATTGAGAAGACTCTCCTCTTCTTTCAAGCGAAACATTCTAGGCTTTGGATTTCCTTCTTGAGGTCTAGGTGTAACCGTACCAACTTCAATCGCACCAAAAGGAATTGTTGAGAAAAAATTAATGGCCTCAGCATTCTTATCTAAACCGGCGGCGAGCCCAACAGGAAATGACCAGGTATTGCCATCATTTAAACTAACACTTAGATCAAGGCTCGAGTCATTCTCTAATAATTTCTCATGAACGCCTAAAAAGGTAGCAAGACTTTCAGGAAAACGTGAAAGTAGTGCCATGCTTTGATTATGAGCAGTCTCAGGATCTATTTGAAAGGCAACACTTTTAAAAAGATTATAAAGATTCAAGTCATGTCCTTGAAATTCATTTAATAAAGCTGAACAAAGTCACCTTCGACAACAGATCCACCTGAGTGAAGAATTGCAATCGTACCATCAGGGCCAAAGTAGTCGATTATCTCAATCGTTCCCTTAACCTCACCTTTTGAGACGCCAATAAGGGCTCCCGTTTCAGGATCAAAGATTTCTTGCCCTTCAGTCACTACTTTTAAAATATCACTAATTTGAATTCCAGACTTGCGACCAGCATTGATGTAGATCTTATTTCCAAGAATTCTTGCCACTCTTCCAACCCAATCAAGCTTACTTGAAATTTCTATTAGTCGCGGAATACTTCTACGCACGGCCACTCGCACTGCATATCTCATCAACTCACGTCGATAGGTTAACTTAGATTCACGGTCGCCACTAAAGAGACGAAAGGTTGAATCATCGGCATAACCTCTAATTTCATCAGTATAGATTTCCTTATTAGAGTTCACATCGAACACTCGAATCTCAACCTTACTTTCTGTATATGATTTTGTTTCGCGAACAACTCCGATTTCATCGGTTTTTTCACGGATACGAGCATCCTTAACACGTCCAAAAACAACAAAATTAAGACCTGCGACCTTGGCCTTTCTCGCCAATTGAACGAGCTTTACTCCGCCTCCAGCGTAGATTTCTTTAGATGAGCCAAAAATTTTATTTGCCATGGGATCAATGATGAACTCACCAGTTCGCGCCAATTCCCGTCTCAATTCTTCAGTTGCTGTAATACCAAGATCAGGACCCCCATAAGGAGATTCATTAAAGAAAGTGAGAAGTGCCACTTTTTTCTTCACACCATTAAAGAACTTTCTCGAGTTATCTCGAGGCCTCTTTCCAGAAGACTGCCTTCTAATTACTGGTCCTGAACAGGCCAGTAGAAAACATAAAAAAGGAATCAGAAGAAGGGCACTGTTCTTTTTAAATGTAACTCTCACAGTCATCTCCTACGACGTTGGTGCCTTAACAGCTTTAGGTGTGGGGGTTTCCTTCGCCTCATTAGGCTTTGGAGAATCTTTCACGCTGTTGGCACCCTCTTTTTTCAGGGCCACTTGAAATACAGTGTTGGGGGTAGGAAAAACAATTCGTCTATCCACTCCTAAAACCTTATTTTCTAGGCCACGGATGATGGCCGTCATGTCGACATCATCACCTGCGTACTCTAAGAGAATTTTAGCATTACTTGGGGTGAAGCTTTTAATCACAGGACTAAATTGCTTGGTAATGCCCTTATTCCCGAGTAATTTCATCAGAGACATGAGCTCACCAAGGTTGCCGTACTCAACGACATCAATCACAACCCTCTTCATATTTCCCTTCGCCTGTAAGACAGCTTCGCTCAGCTTTTGAAAGCGGCTTAGAGGCATTTGAAAGATCGCATTGGCCAAACCACTGTTGATCTCTTTGGCATTTGAGAAGCTATAATTGCCCATTCTCTCAGAAAAATCCTCATGCACAAGAATTCCTTGGGTGGCCAAGTCTAATAGTAGGAGATCTCCCATTAGTTCAAACTCTCGTTTTTGGGCCTCAGTATTTTCTTTAACTTTTTTGATTTTAAAATTGAGAGTCATCCATAGGGAGGATCCAAAGTCATTTCCAAGAATCTCGGGAACTTCTACTTTTTCCCCACTCTGGGCAGACTTCTCTAAGTCTGCTTGATTTTTGGCATCACCGATCATCGCCTCTCTTGCCTCTGTATTCATTCTTGTAAAAGTTTCTATTTGAGAAGTTGTTCCTGCATCAGCAAAAATAATACGATCTACTTTTCCAGAAAGTTCGGCCTCAAGCTTTTCGCGCCAATGATTACTTAAGACTTGGGTAAAATCACTTTCAACTTCCACCCCTGTCTCAACCCAAGAAGTGTTCACCAACTGAAACTTTGTGGAGAGGTACAGAGTTGAAAAGTGGCGTTCAGGATTATCAGAAGTAAATTGAAGATAAATACGATGAAGCTCTTTACGATTGACCTTGGCCCTTAAACGTAAATAGCGACTATTAGGCACTTGGGGAGATCGGCTCATTTTCTTTATAGAATATTGAGGAATCGCGCGACTCAGACGTCCATAGCGACCCTTTAAAACCAATCTTTTTTGACGGAGGGATTTTTGATACTTCACCTTATCAGGCTTTCCACCCTCAACTCCAATCTCGTATTTTTTTTCTAGGGATTCCTTGATTGGTGTGAAGTACTCTTGAAACTTTTCCTCATAGCGGCGCCAAAACTTATCGGAGTCTAGACCCATCTCTTTCAGCTCTTTCGTGAACACATCTCGAAAGGCACTTGAGAGCAGTTGTTTTTTAATAAAACTTAAGGTGTCATCATCTCGCGAATAAAAACGCCCATCGCCTTCAACTGGATTCAGCTGACCCATGGTAAGGGTTGGGAAAAAAAGTAAGATACTCAAAAAAAGCGTGATTCCTTTCACGGTAATTCCTCTTTTAAAATTTCTTCCTATTGTACGACGTTTTCGCCATCTTCCAAGCGTCCATCTACAACGAACTGCACTGCATTCATATTAAATACTTCATTGATCTTCGCTGCCATCTGAGGCGTTGGGTTAACCAAGAAATCATCGCCGAGCGGCATACGTGCTTTGCCCTCTTGCCCTTCAAAAATAAGGTGGGCCGGAACTGAACCACGGTAACTAAGAAGAACTTGTTTAAAACGTTCAAGTTTTATTGGCATTAGGTCATCAATGTTCACTTTGATTCTGACCCCAGTAACCCGTTCTTCCGCTTCATCTTTCATTCGTAATATTTTCGTAGGAAAAAACTTTCGGGGCTCTTCAGAGAGGTTAACTTCTCCTTGAATAATCAAAGCTTCGTCTGAGGCCAACAGCTCTTCAAACTCTGCATAGACTTTAGGAAAAACAATACATTCAATTTTACCTGAAAGATCCTCGAGGGTAGAGAAACACATTCTGTCCCCTTTTTTAGTAATGATCTGCTTAGAGGCCGTGATCATTCCCGCAAGAGTCATATCCCTCTTACCTTCCCCATGCATATCATTAAGCTCTGATATTTCTTTAGAGGAGAGCTGCTTCATAATATCTCTGAAGCGATCAAGTGGGTGACCTGAAACAAATATCCCCATTAAAGATTGTTCGTAACCAAGTTTCTCTCGGTCATCATAGTCGGCCACTTCCTGAATATCCATACGTGACTTAGTTGTTTCTTCATCGACAACTTCTTCGTCAAATAAAGAGACCTGACCTAGTGCTTTGGCCTCTTGCTTTCTTGCTGCGTATGCCACAATCAGTTCGAGGTTCTCAACTAAGGTCTTACGGTTCATTTTCTCACAAGAGTCAAATGCCCCAACTTTAATAAGAGACTCAACCATTCTCTTGTTAATAAGTTTTAGATCAACACGCTCGCAAAAGTTTATAAAACCTTCAAAGGGTCCATTTTCTTGTCTTTCTTTGACGAGAGAAAGAACGGCATTCTCACCAACTGTTTTAACGGCACCCATACCAAAACGGATATTTTTGTCGATCACGTTAAATTGCCATAATGATTCATTAACATCTGGTGGTAGGACTTCGATGTCATAGTTTCTAGCGTCGTTTATATAGATAGTTATTTTATCTGTATTAGAGAGCTCTGTGGACAACAGGGCCGCAAAGAAAGCTGCAGGATAGTAATGCTTTAAAAAAGCCGTTTGATAAGCAATTACTGCGTAGGCAACAGCATGGGACTTGTTAAAACCATATTCAGCAAAGTTTGCCATAAGTTGATAAAGATCAGACGCCTTTTTCTCATCATAGCCTCGCTCCCGTGCACCCTTAAGAAAGATCTCACGGTGTTCTTCAATGAGCTTAATCTTCTTCTTCCCCATGGCCTTACGTAAAATATCCGCTTCACCTAGGGAGTAACCGGCGAGCACCTGGGCAATTTTCATCACCTGTTCCTGATAGACAACAACACCGTATGTGTCTTTCAAAATCGGCTCAAGTTCAGCAAAAGGAAATGTCATCTCTTTACGACCGTGCTTGATATCAATAAAGTCATCAACCATTCCAGAGTTTAGAGGTCCTGGTCTGTAAAGAGCGTTAACGGCAGTGATATCTTCTAAGTTGTCTGGACCGAGTTTTTTACATAACTCAATCATTCCTGAAGATTCAAGTTGGAAAACTCCAATAGTTTCTCCGCGCGACACAAAGTCGTAAACATTCTTATCTTCTATATCTATGGATTCAATATCAAAGCTGGCATCATGGTCACGCCTGATAAATTTCACCGCTTGATCGACAACCGTAAGAGTTTTGAGTCCCAAGAAGTCAAACTTCACGAGACCGATAAGCTCTGAGAAGTCCTTATCAAATTGAATAACTTTTTCGCCCTTTGCTCCCTTAAAGAGTGGGCAGTACTCAACTAAAGGCTCATTGGTAATAACAACCCCGGCAGCATGAATACCAGCATGCCGATAGAGGCCTTCAAGTCGGCGAGAGATGGTAAAGATATGCCTAATCTTTGGATCTGTTTCAATGAGCTCTGTTAATTTTGGCTCCATCTCCAAGGCTTTTTCAAGAGTTATCCCAATCTCATCAGGGATGAGCTTAGAGATCATATTTGCCTCAGCAAAGCTTAATCCAAAAACACGCGAAACATCTTTAACGACGGCCTTTGCTTGGAGCTTTCCAAAGGTAATGATCTGACCAACTTTATCTTGACCATATTTTTGAGTTACATACTCAATAACTTTAGGTCGGCCATACTGACAAAAATCCACATCAAAGTCAGGCATGGAAATACGTTCGGGGTTAATAAATCTTTCAAAGAGAAGATCATAAGGAATAGGGTTGATATTAGTAATATCCAATGCGTAGGCAACAATTGAGCCCGCACCAGAACCACGCCCAGGACCAACAGGAATACCATTATCTTTTGACCACTTGATGAAGTCCGATACGATCAGAAAGTAACCACAAAAGCCCATCTGTTTGATCATATTAACTTCGTAATCAAGCCGCTCCATATACTTAGGTCTAACTTCAGTTTCCCAATTATCTTGAGCAATAATTTTTGAGAAATGAGGACCATTGAAACGATTATCTAAACCCTCACGAGACATTCTTTCAAAGAACTCCTCAGCACTCTCACCGGTATCAATGGGAAAGTCAGGCAGGTGATAAATCTGGTTGCCATCATCGTCAGTCCACTTAAGTTCGACATTACATTTATCAGCAATCTCTAAAGTGGCATCGCAAGCTTGAGGTATATAGCTAAAGGCCTCCCTCATTTTCTCAGGTGTCTTAAAGTAAAACTCCTGAGAAGTCATACGCATGCGGTTTTCATCAGCGTAAGTCTTTCCTGTTTGTACACATAGAAGAACTTCTTGTGCCTGAGCGTCTTCAGGAGTCATGTAGTGACAATCATTTGTTGCTACGACATTAATATTTTTATCTTTCGCATAACTAATGACTTTTTCATTAACAATTTTCTGTTCAGGAATGCCATTCTCTTGAATCTCAAGATAGAAGTCATCTCCGAACACATCATGCAACTTATGAATCGCTTTGGTTGCTCGGTCATCTTGATCGGTAAAGAAGTTGTAGCCAACCTCGCCTTTTAAGCAGGCAGTTGTGCATATCAAGCCTTCACTATATTCCTTGAGTAGTTCTATATCGGCACGAGGCTTATAGTAGAATCCTTCGAGGTATGCTTGGCTTAAAAGCTTACAAAGGTTTTTATAACCCGTATTATTTTTACATAGAAGAATGAGGTGGTGAATTTGACGACTAGATTCTTCTGCATCTTGAGAGCTAACAGACTTAGCTTTCTTGGCCGACTTACGATCAAAGCGACTACCGGAAGTGAAATAAATCTCAGAACCAAGTATCGGTTTGATTCCTTCTTTCTTACAGCGATTATAAAAATCAATCGCTCCAAACATATTTCCATGATCTGTTTGAGCTATTGCAGGAATCCCCTGCTCTTTCGCCTCTGCAATGAGGTCCTTTAAACGGATGGCCCCATCGAGTAGAGAATATTGAGTGTGTAGGTGTAGGTGAACAAAACTATTGGGGTGACTCTCTTTCAGTGAAAGAGAGGTCGACGGAGTCTCAGTAGTCATAAAGTCCTCTAAATGGTCTCAAAATCAAAGTTATGCAGTGTTTAAAATTTGTGCCTGTGTGTCTTTTGATTAAAACAAATCTTTGGCGTTTTGTCTTTTATAACGCATGGTGAACTAGTGTTTACCTTCGGTCCAAGTGTTCATATTTACGAGACATTTTCTTATGACAGAAGAATTTAGAAGTGAATTTACAAAGGAAGCAAAAGCCGCGTCTTAGACGCGGCCTGTATAAATGAAAAATAGTTCTAAGGTACTCGTTTTAAAATATAGAGAAATGGCGCTTTCGCGTCTTTTGAAGTTCCATAGGCAAGTCGTAAATCCTTGTCAGTATAGACCTCTTTAAGTGTTCCGCCACCAAAGAACAAACGAACGATGAAGCTCGGAAGAACATTTCGCTCTCCTTCAAGTTGATCATTTTCTGAGAGTTCAGCAAGGTCGGTATAGCTTAAACCAACAGGAGGTTTTGTTTTGATTCTTCTAAGGTTAGTGAATTTAACATTCAAGTCATTAGCTGAACCAACTTTAAACTCTCCTCTCAAAAGACTTGTTCCTTTAGACTTTCCAGTTTTCTTATCGAGTGTATTAGAAACGTTGTAGTAGTATCCACCTTTAAAAACTACTTGATAGATTTTCGTCACATCAAGAGATGGGTCAACCGTTCTATCGTACTCTCTATATTCATAAGGGCCCCAGACTTGTTGCCAACGACCATCGAGTACATCAATACGATCGGCAACCGGACCTTGGGGAGAAATCTCTGTTAGTTTTTCGACATAAGGATTAAGAGTCTTTTGAATTTTGAAATCTTGATCAGGTTGTCCTTGGTAGAACTCAGCGATCGTTAAAATTTCTGATTTAAGCTCGCTCACAGTGTTGAGGTCACTCGCTGGTGTAAAGTCACTTGCCATAGCACCCATGCTCATAAGAGCGCCTAGGGAAATTATTAAATTTTTCATAGATTCTCCTTTTTTGCCGACTCTACTTCTTCTCACTAACGAAGCAAAGTGACTGTGGAAGCCTTTATAGATAGGCAAATCCTATACAAAAAAAAGGCCCTCACAGAGAGGGCCTAATTAACAAATCTATATACTTAGTGATTAATCAACGATCTCACAAAACATTGGTCCACGAGTATTTGCCCGACAAGTTGCCATTACAGCACTACATGCCTTCTCTCTTGCTCTAGAATAACTTCTTCCAGAGGCAGACTCAGTAAATGATTTATAAGCTCTATGTCTGTAGCGACCTTCAATGAAAATAGAGGCGTTACATGACGCCGTAACTCTTGGTGGTCTAGGGTCTGGTCTAGATACGGAAGTCTGTACACATTGAGCAGCAGGTCCAACTCCACCGAGGTGACGATTTCTAAGACCGAGATTTTGTTTTCTTCTAAGCTCGAGTGAACACTTATCAAGAGCTAAACCACAAGCACCAAATCCACGACTCGTAAAAACCTCAGGCTCAACTCCTCGCCGTGTTTGAATTTTATATTCACAAGACTCACCAAACTGAGGACGACCACCGTTTGTGAATTCTTTCTCACAACGATAATTCCAATAATCTCTCTTTCTTGATTTTATTCTTTCACAGGCCTCTTCTGCCATAAAACAAGCACGAGGACCAAATTCAGTAAAAGACTCTTCAAACTGATAGGTCCATCCTGATCGGCCGGTGTAGGCTTCTTTCTCAAGATTAAAAACACATATCTGAGTTTGAGGTCTCTCAACTGGTCTTCGATCGAATCGACCAGGTCTTGCTTGCGCAGCAAATGATGTTAAAGCTACAAGTAGCGATATTAAAGCAATCTTCATGTTCTCTCCCCTATGAAGTCATACTAGGTTTGGACATGTCTTATCAAATGACAAAGAAGTTTCAAGTCTTTGTCTTCAAAGAAGGAAAAGTTACACCGTGGTGCCTTTTGGCACTCAACTTCACTATGCTTTTAAGAGTGGACCACGAATTTGGACAACAGAGCTTAAAGGTAGCGAATCGCCTCCCTTTGGCCAATGACTTGTGAGGTTTTTAACATTTTTAGATTTTTCACCAGGATGCTGAATTGATAAAAATAACGTTTCTCCATCTGGTGAAAAAGAGAGTCCCGTTAGTTCAGCGTCCGTTGGTGCAGAGGCAATTTGAATAACCTTGCCTGCTTCAGCCCCCTTAATAGGAACATAGAAAAGGCCATTATTTTTAAACTTACTGTAAGGCGGCTTATTCATAGAGCTTCCGCTTATATCAGTGGCAAACCACAAATTCCCTAATTTATCGAATGCCATGTTATCAGGACAAGAGAAAGACTCACCCCCTACTAAGAAGTCGCTTGCCTTAAAGCTCATACTTGCGTGATCAGCACCATTTTCAGAAATTCTTAAAATACTTCCATGCATGTTGCCGCGTTCTTTATTATTTGTCAGACAGACAAAGACATCACCTGTTTCTGGATGGATCTCTATATCCTCTGGCCGATCAAGGTGAGTGGCGCCCACTAAGCGCCCCGCTTCTCTACAATGAATAAGTACTTCTGTTTGATCTTTAAAGGTTTTTTTAAGAATAGGTTGCTTGTCTATTGAAAGGGAGATCCACTTCCCTTCTTTTATATTGGCAACAAAGAGCTCTCCCTTTTCAAGGGAGTCACTCTTATCTGATAAGAACTTATAAAGAAATTCATTATTCTTATCATCACCTGAGTAGACAGCAACGCGCCCATCTTTAGTCGGAATACAAGTGGCACACTCATGAGAGAAACGCCCAAGCCCTGTAAGCTTTTTGGCCGCGCCTGTTTTGGGATTAACCTCAACAACCCAGCCATAGTGCT
>JAFMBV010000141.1 GCA_017858255.1 Bacteriovoracaceae bacterium | reverse complement strand
ACTGCAGCTTCTTTGCAAAAAGACACTTTCATTCATGAAACAAACCTTAACATGCAATACCTCATGCAGGCAGCAGGGCGTTTTACATTTACACCCTTTTTAAGATTAAGGAATACCTACCATACCGATCGTGAAAGTAGCACCGTCTTTAAAAATGATACTTATAATATTACGACTGGTTTAAGAAACACCTTTGAGCACACTCTCTTTAAAAAACAGGCCAACTTCATTTTTGACGTGGATTATGTTTATATCGGTCGTGATTCTCTAGGAGTAAAAGAGAGACCCTACTTTTCTAGGGCAACTTCATTTACTTTTGGTGAACGCTTTCGCCTCTTTAACTTTGGCCCTACAACAATCAAGTACCAATACAAAGACTACTATGCCTATACTAATACTCTTTTTAATAAAACGACTTCCTTTTCAATCGACCAGATTAAATCAACAGCAGCAGGTAACCTCTTCATTTTCCTCTTCAGAGCGGACTTTATTGATCAATACAATAACCCCACGGCAAGTCAGGACAACTACCTCTTTCGTACTGATTACTTAATTCCAGAAATTTTTCCAACCTTCACTCTTAACTTGGCCCTAAGCGTTTCATTTCTTGATACCTTAGCTCAAAAGGCAACGAGAGGAACGGAGAAGACCTATACTCCATCAGTAGAACTTAGAAAGAGTATTAATAAGTCGATGTCTGCAAGTCTTGGCTACGACTACACAAGAAATGTTTCACTTGATAAATCCAACTTTGATTATAAAAAGCATATTGTTCGTTTTGAATTAAGTGCTAGCTATTAGAAAAGCTTAAAAGGGAGAGACCTCATGTGGTCTAAAATTATTAAATACCTCGGTCTATTCATCATCGTGGGTTTTTCAATGTTTAGTATTTTGATGTCGTTGGGCTTTAGAGAGGAAAATCCCCTCTTTAAAAAGCAATTTGCGTACACTGCTTTTCTTGAGGATCGTTTTTATGATCTAAGAGAAAATTTTGTGCGTGATAAATCAAAAATCGACAAACGTATTTCTCTTGTTGCCATTGATGATTATTCCATAAAGAAAATTGGTAAATGGCCTTTCCCTAGAGAGAATTACACCAAACTCATGAAAAAACTAAAAACATTTGGTGCTAAAGTCGTTGCTTACGACGTGTTCTTTTCAGAATCAGCTCTTGTTTGTCCCGGCTCAAATGTTGACCAAGAATTTGCTGACTCTATGGCCGACTTTCAAAGCATTCCAGGCAATAAGGTGATTGTTCCCTACTCCCTTTCTTCCTATCCAGAAGAAGTATTTGAAGAGGTGCCCGATGTTCTTTACAACTTTGTAATGGACACAAAACAAAATCAAGGACTCAACACACGCCAGATGTATGTTGAAAGAAAAGTGTTCCCTATTCCTCAGCTTTTTCAAAATGATGTCGGTCTTGCCCACATTCAGGTAGAGGCCGATAGTGATGGCCTCTTACGTCACTATCCTCTTATGGGTAATGTAGACACTCTTTATTTCCCAGGCTTTTCCCTTGCCACTTATGAAGCTTTTACAGGAGATCGCCCTACTCTAGAGCTTCTTAATGTGGGCGAGGCCAAGTTAAAACTTAAAACGGGTGACCTATTCTTAAATAATATGGGAGAGAGTAAAGTACGCTGGCTCGGAGGAGAGAGGAGTTTCCCTGTTTATCGTTTTTGGGACATTATTAATGCCCCCGATAACGACCAAAAACTTAAAGAAGTATTTAGTGGAAATGTCGTCTTTATTGGTTCTACCGCCTATGGTGCTCACGACCTAAGACACACACCAGTAGACCCTCTTATGCCTGGAGTATTCTTCCACATGAATATGCTTCACATGTTACTTGAAGGTACCTTCTTTAAGAGGGCAGATCAGTCAATGACCTACTCTTGGATTATTCTTGTTTTAGGAACTCTTATTCTTCTTATTACACAATTCTTTGGAAACGCTCTCTTTGACCTCATGGCCTTAGTCACCATAACTGCGGTGATGTTTATTTTGGATGTAAAGTACTTAACCCCTCAAGGTTACGAGATTAAACTTTTCTTTTGTTTATTCTCTGTAATTGGTTGTTATTCTTGGAATACTTTTCTTCACTTCTATCTCGCAAATAAAGATAAGCAATTTCTTAAGAATGCCTTTGGTAACTATATTTCCCCAGAACTTATTGATGAAATGTATAAAAGTGGAGAGCCGCCAAAGCTTGGTGGTGATGTTGGCATCAGAACGGCTTACTTTACTGATATTCAGGGCTTCTCTACCTTCTCAGAAAAACTCTCGGCCACCCAACTTGTTGAGCTTCTCAATGAATACCTCACCCATATGACGGATATCCTACTCGAAGAAAAGGGAACTCTTGATAAATATGAAGGTGACGCTATCATTGCTTTCTTTGGTGCTCCCATGCCCCTAGAAGACCATGCTTATAAGGCCTGTATCGTTGCTCATAGAATGCAAGAGCGTTTGGCCGAGCTTCGTATGAAATGGCAAGGAGAGGGCGATAAGTGGCCTGAAGTTGTTCATGAAATGCGCATGAGAATTGGTATCAACTCAGGAGAAATAGTAACCGGTAACATGGGTTCCACTTCTCGAATGAACTATACGATGATGGGTGATACTGTGAACCTGGCCGCTCGTCTCGAAGAGTCCGCAAAGCAATATGGAATTTTCACTCACGTATCTAAGGAAGCAAAAGAGCTTGCTGGAGATGAGTTTCTATGGCGTGAACTCGATACCATACGAGTGGTTGGAAAGTCTGTAGCAGTAACCTCTTTTGATCTATTGGGTCTTAAGGCGTCAGCACCAGAGTTTTTACAAACTCTTTCAGAAAAATTTTCTTATGGAATTTCTCTTTATAAGTCACAACGTTTTTCTGAAGCACTGACAATCTTTCGCGAAACTCTAGAGTTGGAATATCAACGATTTCCGGAACTAAAGGGCAAGAAATCAAACCCAAGTGAAATTTATATTGAAAGATGTACTGAATACGTTAAGTTGCCACCACCACCTAATTGGGATGGTGTCTTTACTCTCACTTCAAAGTAGTTTTGTTATAAGATTCGACAGGCCAACTCATGGCCTTCGAATCTTATTCTTTGAAAATAACTACGGCCAAAAGGTAGCACCAAAATAAATTGATCCCGCGCCACCACTTCAAATAAATTTATATAAATTGTTGTCCGAAAAGGTACCAAGTCCCCATAGCGGACGTTCTGCTTGGCCTCTACTCTTGCTTGAAGATAATCCTGATTCGAAGTCGTCGCTTCTAAATCAAATTTAAAAGGATAGCCATTATAGAGTGGCATCATTTGTGAAACAGAATACTCTCCACTTTTATAAAAAGTGCAGTTAACTGTAGGCACAGCAACTGCACTAAAAGAGATTAAAGCGAATAAGAGAATAAGGATTCTAGTAAGCAAGTATTTCCCTCGCAGCTGTCAGTACCCTATCTTTATCGGGAAGGATGGCCTTTTCTAAAATTCGATTAAAGCCAACTGGTGTAAAGGTAGATCCTACCCTCTTAATAGGAGCATCTAAGAATTCAAAGGCCTTTTCATTAACAATAGCAACAAGCTCTCCACCAAACCCTGCGAATACCTTATCTTCATGGACAACTAATACACGGTTAGTCTTTTTAACTGACTTAAGAATTCCCTCTTCATCTAGTGGACTAATAGAGCGAAGATCTACCACTTCAATTTGAGCGCCATCTTCTTCAGCAATTTGTTCTGCGGCCTCTAGTGAATGATGAACAGTATTTCCGTAAGTAAGAATGGTCATATCTGTCCCTTCTCGACGAACACGACACTTACCAAAAGGAACTTCAAAGTCTTCCGGTACTACGGCCATCGCCTGCTTTGCATTGTAAAGCGCCTTTGGCTCCAAGAATACAGAGGGACCACGTGAGCGTAAGCAAGTACGCAAGAGTCCTGCAGCATCATCGGCGAAGGCAGGAACCACAATACGGATACCAGGAAGAGGTGAAAGTGAACCTTCAATATTTTGTGAGTGATAAAGTCCACCACCGATATAACCACCAGAAGCGATTCTGATTGTTACGTTAGGACAAAAGGCTCCATTTGTACGCCAATATTCATGTGATGTTTCAACCATTTGCTCCATTGCAGGCCAAAAGTAATCAGCAAACTCTGCACCTTCAACAACGACACGAATGTCATCACGAAAGCGTGAGAAGCCGTTGGCCGTTCCTAGGATATAGTCTTCTGCAATCGGTCCGTTAAAGACTCTCTCTTTACCAAACTCTTGCTGCATGCCTTTTGAAACATTGAAAATACCACCCTTGTCTTTGTTGGCCATATCTTGGCCCCAAATAAAGGTATCAGGGTTATGGCGAAACTCAGCCTTTAAAGTACCATTAAGGGCATCGATGAACTTCATTGGCTCACCTGATTCTTCGTGCAATCCTTCCGGGTAATTTGTGGAAGCATGGCCTTCAGGAATCACGAAGTCATAGATACTATTGGGATCAGGATTAGGTGCAGACATAGACGATTTATGGGCCTCAAGCATCAACTGCTTAGCTTCCTTATCAATCTCTTCCATTTCCTTTTTGGTAAGAAGTTTATTTTTAGTCATCGCCTCTTCAAAGTGAACAAGAGGATCTTGGGCCAACGCCTCAGCGATTTCTTTTTCATCTCGGTAAAGCTCATGTTTATCTGAGTTAGAATGGGAGTGAATACGCACACACATCGCATGAACGATAACTGGTTCGCCTTTTTCAAGTACGTGCTTACGCGCTTCGCTCATAGCGTTCATAGAATCAAAAACATCCTTGCCGTCACAGTGAATGATTCTAAGATTTTTGAAACCACTAAAGTTATCAGCTACACACTCATTGGCCGTTTGATCAGACTTAGGAACAGAAATACCATAACCATTATCTTGAAAAACAAAAATAACGGGAAGCTTTTCAGTTGAAGCACCATTAATGGCCTCATAAACATAACCCTCTGAAACTGAGGACTCTCCTTGAGAAGAAATAGCGACACCTTTATGTCCATATCTTTTCATGGCCCTTGCTACTCCAACGGCGTGAAGAACATGGTTGCCAGTACAGGAAGAAACATTGTGAATATTCCACTCCGGCTTAGCAAAGTGGTTACTCATATGGCGCCCACCTGATGCCAAATCTGTCGCCTTCGAAATTCCGTTAAGGATGATTTCCTCGGCCGAAAGGCCGGCAGAGAGACAAGTAATCAGATCTCGATAATAGGGAAAGAGATGATCCTCTCCAAGGGTGAAGACCTGGCCAATCGCTAACTGAATGGCGTCGTGACCAGCACAGGGAGCGTGATAGGACCAACCAATTGCCTGCTTAAGGTAATTTGGTGCTCTAACATCAAGCTTACGCCCCAGACTTAAAAGTGAATACCAAGTCTTAAGAGTATTTTTTTCTGTATTATTTGTGGTGTACTTCTTCGCTACTTTCTTAAGCATATACTGCCCTCTCTAATAGGTTTTGAGGGCTATAAATTAGCGAATTCGCCTACTTAGGTCAACCGAGCAACTCATCTAAATAAGGGTAAACTACTGAAAATTCTTGAATTAGCGAGGCCTCGCCATTATGGAACTCTAGCTAACCCTAGTAAAAGGACTAGGGCGCTTTTTTAGATAACTTATTTCGGCTTCTCAGCAGAATAAGGAATGTTATTATAAACGTCAAAAATTGCAGTATCAGCGGACACAGGTGCCGGGCTAGCAAGAGTAACAGTTGTCCCTGATTGACTGAAAACCATAATGTCAAAATTAGAGCCGATAATATAAAAGTCTGTGTTAGCCAGAGGAACAGCTGGAGTGGTAAAGGTAATAGAAGGACCTGCAGAATTATAGCTAGCTACTGTCAAGCGCACATCCTCATTAAGTTGTAATCCAGGTGTTGTACCATCCTCCACATAGATAATTTTGCCATTACTAATAGAGACACTCGCGGGCAAGGCCTCACTGAGTACTGCCACGGTGGTACCATCTGTCGTAATATCTAAAGTATTACTTAAAACAGTAGAATTAATCGTTGTGGTTACTAGAACGACTGTTCCCCTTGGGAGATTAACTGCAGTGCCAAGGGTCGCTGTATTGCTACCAGCAACCATAGCAATATTAGTACCAGTATTACTTGTACGTGTAGAAGAATCCCCACAAGAACCATAGTTCGGCTTATTTGCATCCGTAAGAAGACCTAACCAACCCGAGTCAAAGTCCTCGAAGTTGTCATAAGCAATGGAAAAGGAATTCGTCTCTTCGTCGTTAACTTTTGAGCGAATAAATAACCTTCTGCCGGCAACTGTTGTTGTTGCATTCTTGTTTAGAATAACAATGGTAGTTCCTCGAACATAACTAACCACACTAAACTTTTCATCACTTCCATCTAACTCTAAATTCGTATCTCCATCATCTACATAAATCGAGGTGCCATAACCGATCGATAAATCTGCACCAAGGGCCACACTCAAAGTAGCAGTGTTAGATCCAGACGTCGTGGAAATAGTTGGCGCCGCAGGAAAGCTAGGATTGGAAGCTAAATTTGTTAAGTCCTGATCTTCTGGAGTGAACTCGCGGTCCCAATCCCTAACAAGTACCCGTATTCTTGCCTTGATATCAAAAGCGGCATCAAGACAGTTATAAGTATAATAATTATTATATAGACCACTAATTGACGTTCCAAATGGGTCGCGTGAGCCGTTATAGTTTTCCCAACTATTTCTATTACTAGTCAAAGTTCCACTTGCACTGTAGCTGTCCATATGAAAGTTAGAGGCAAAACAACTATTTGTTGCTGCTACTGCATAGTTTCTTGAAGAAATAAAGTTCGCGAGACTACGGTTAGAGCCGTATCCTCTATTTTTAGGTGGAGTCATCACTTCGGTACTATTACCTCCACTAACTGTTGTCGTTATTTTTGAACCTTCAGTGGCAATATTTAGACCTGAATAATGCTTAGCACCCGCAAGACCATTGATTGTATTGCCTGCACAATCGATCTCAACTTCAGCAACATCACAGTTACATGTGACTTCATCCGGGGTACCGTTACCAACGGGGTTACCGCTGCCATCAACTCCACCTGCCGTATCTCCACTAGCAGTATAGGTACAATTTACGGTTCTCGCTGTAACCACGCCTGTGTCCATATTTGGATAATCGGGATCCAATTGACTGTAGTCATATATACACGCATTGGTCGCAATCTCGTCCGCGGCACAATCTGATGATCCACTATCACAGTAAGTCTCATCGTAAGTCCTTGTGGCAGTGGGTACACCACTGCCACCAGTAAGCTCAGTACTATCGACATATATACCAACTGCTGAACCACTAATCGTAACGATATCACCCGCACCGGTAGCACAATTGACGGATTCGGGAAAGGCGTTATACGTGGTTACAAACCTGTTAGAAGCCCCTGGAAGAAAAGATTGATA
>JAFMBV010000140.1 GCA_017858255.1 Bacteriovoracaceae bacterium | reverse complement strand
CCTTATTATAGTGTCGAGTTTGTGAACGAGTACCGTGACAACGTTTTTAAATATTTTCTATCTGAATATGAGGCCGGTTATACTCCGAATCCCGATATCCTTTGTAATCGTGAAATTAAGTTTAAAGTCTTCTTTGAAAAGGCGATGGAGCTTGGCGCGGATTACTTGGCCACAGGACATTACTGCCAACATATTGAAAGTGGGGAGCGCTCCCTACTAGTAAAAGGTGATGATCCTCGTAAAGATCAAACTTATTTTCTCTATACTATGCAGGAGCGTATTTTAAAAAAGGTGCTCTTCCCCTTGGGTCACTTGGAAAAAACAAAAGTAAGAGAAATTGCTGAAAAGTATAATTTAGCGACAAAGGCCAAAAAAGATTCTACTGGCATATGCTTCATAGGGGAGAGGAACTTTAAAAATTTTCTATCCCAATATATTCAAGTCAAAACCGGTGACTTTGAAAATCTCAGTGGTGAGGTCGTCGGACAGCATGATGGAGCGGCCTACTATACCATTGGTCAAAGAAAGGGCCTGCGTTTAGGTGGTCAAGGCGAACCTTGGTTTGTCGTTGATATGGATATTGAGCGCAATATCGTGATTGTAGAAAGGGGAGAGCGTCACTCTGCACTTTACGCCGACGAGTTATGGGCCAATGAGCTTTCATTTGTTCAGGGTGATTTTATAGAAGGGCTAGAACTGCCCATGCGTCTCAAGGCAAAAATACGTTACCGCCAACCAGATCAGGACTGTATGTTGATGAGTCTAACTGATGGAGTGGCCCACGTCGTTTTTGATCAACCACAAAGAGCGATTACCATTCGCCAAAGTATCGTCTTCTATCAAGAGCTATCTGGGCAAACTGTTTGTCTTGGTGGGGGAATGATAAGCAAGCGAGGCGTAACCTACTATGAAAGAGAAGCGGCCCTACCTACAGAGGTAGACTCGGGAGTTTCTCCTCACCAGTAGCGAGGATCATTGAGATTTGTCTTTTCAGTGGACTTCTTATTTTTTTCTTCAAAACCCGCACAATCTTTTCCTGATTCAGCTTTTACGATGAGGTTAGGAAAACGTTGAGACCTGAAACCATAGAGGTGACAGCCGCGAGGTTTTTGTGGGTCATAGGTTGAAAAATAGTGACGGCAGCGTAAACAGCTTTTATTCGTACTCATAGTATAATTCTATCAAAAGACCTTTAAAGAGTGATCCTAGGAAAAATTCTCTAGTCCTGGCCGTACAGTGATTTGACGGCCGCCGTAGCATATTGGGACCAATGGAAAAATCAAAACCTTAAGTACTTGAAAGTACGTGTAGAGGCCACAGAGAAGCTGGCAGTATCTTTGCAGATAGAAATGTGGACAACGAGACCCCCTGATTAAAAGGAAAGAAAAAGACCATGAAGGACGGAAATTCACCGCAAGAAAATATTGTTCGCTTCCCAACGGGAGGCCGCCAACGCCAAAAGGTTACCCAGTCAGCAACGGACGATCCCTTAGAGAGCCTTCTCAATGAGTTTGAGGAGATCTCGCGCGAACTTAATGAAGAATCATTTGATCAGTCAAATATGGCCGTTTCAAAGGCCCTTGAGGCCCTACCTGCTGTTACTGCTGATAGATTATTGCCTGAGGATATTCTCGCCCGAGAGTTTTCGAAGGCCATGGAGTTTCAGACGAGAATCAATCTCTTGCATGAGGTTAACAGGCGCATCAAGTTCTATCTCGATGAAGTAGAGCTCTTCATTCCAAAGAATAAAAGCTAAGAATATTGGCCTCAAGTGCCCACTACCTACAATAAATCACTAGACATAACGAGGGGTTGGCCTTAAAAAAGTCAGTACCGAATCATTCTATGCCCGGGTGGTGAAATTGGTAGACACGCACGCTTGAGGGGCGTGTGTCGCAAGACGTGCTGGTTCAAGTCCAGTCCCGGGCACCATCTCTCAGTTCAAATTACCCCATCATTCCTTTGTTCATTGCAAAAGTTATCGGTCACGTACAAATGTACACTCCCTCAACCTTTTTTTAATCACAAAGAAAGCATGGGCCAATTTGAACAGACAGAATAGATTTTGGAAATTGGTTTGTGCCATGAACAGCTTGCTGGTTCACAGAACCGAGGTCGGCCCAGCAGTCCCGGGTACTATCTATTAAAAAGCAAAAACCTACTTTAAAGTTTTTTTAAATAGATTAGTATCCTCATCCTCATCCAAAACAATAGGTTCTGGAGGTAATTCCTTTTTGGAAGGATAGGCTGTCCATTTTAAAATGCTTTCATCAGATTCCACATATTTGGTTCCCTTTTCGCGAATTAAGGCTTTAAAGGATTGGTAACCTTTACCACTTAGAGAAAAAGTGCGCAGGTCCCTTATTGAAAGGGTTGTACCATCAGCAAATGAAAAGCTTAGGTCAATAATCCTTGCTCCTTCACTTAAGTCACCAGGCTTATAGGAGCCTTCAACTTTAGAAGCTTCTTCATGTTTTTGCTCTTTTAATAGTGTCAAATACTCCCTAAGACTCATGACTCCATTTACTAAAGTGTCATCTAAGAGGTTTTTTAGTTCATCGGGATATGTTGTCATATTCAAGGTGTTACTGCTTTCTTGATTGTGAGGTCCCATCGAAGGATTACTGCCCGAAAAGCTAATAGAGGTAATATTCATTTGAACTCCAGTATTCGTTATTTTCTTTAATGTTTTTGAGTTAATTGTGCCCGATAGAAGGATTATTATCAACGAGACCGTTATAAATCTCTTGTATTGCATTGAAATTCTCCTCTTTTTGTAAAACTGGGGTAAATCACTTAAAAATGATTGTAACAAAAATCAAGCGAGTACGTGGTACTTTTTCAAAGACCGCGTCAATTGATTAGAGAGCGATCTTTTATTTTTTTTGTGATGAAAACTCAAAAAGAACTTTGGTACATATTGCGAAAAACATCGTAATAATAGTGCTCATTTTTATTAAGGGGCATACGATGACGCACTTTCTGAAATAGTACCACGTACTTAATTTATAAATTATGAAAAACCTAAAAGAAAAAATAGATGAAGAATTAATTTGCGGAAGATGTTTAATGTTATCTTCTCTTTGCCTTTGCTCCTTAATTCCAAGTCTTAAATTAGATACAAAAATAAGCCTCGTCATCCACCACTTTGAGATGAACAGATCTTCTAATACTGGCAGACTCGCTCTCGAGGCATTAACTAATTCCGAGATGAGAGTTCGTGGCCGAGAAGGGGAGACATTAGATCTTAGTGATCTGCTAACTGATGATTACGAGACCCTTTTGCTATATCCTTCTGAGAATTCAATAGAGCTCTGCTCCGATTATGTAAATAGTATCGATAAGAAAATTCAACTGATCGTCCCTGACGGAAATTGGAGACAGACCCGTAAGGTTTTCACTCGCCAAAAGGAGCTAAGGGATATTAAAAAAGTGATGATCTCTCGAAAACAAAAGGATGCTTATTATATGAGAAATGAGCATTTGGATAATGGCATGGCAACCTTGCAAGCAATAGCAATGGCCTTAGGTGTAATAGAAGGAGAGGAAGTGCAAGAGAAGTTATTAGATCTGTATTACGAAAAAGTGAATAGAACTCGTGAAATACGATCCGTATTTAATCCAAAACTATAGCCGTTATAGTGCTTTGTAGTCTTTTCGAAAACTCAAACAACCATTAAAGTTAGTTAGGAGGCTTCCGCCAGCACCACCATGTCTAACAAAAACTAGGCACCTAATATTTTTTTGTATTATCCTCCCAATTTCATCAAGCAAAGTGGTGAGTCAAACTAAATCAGTTGTTTTAACTCGCTAAAGGCATGCAGTTAACCGATAAGTTTCTGTGAAGTATTTTATAATTAGCATATCGGTTATTTTTAGTGGGTGTACAACTAAGTCTGTATTTAGGTTTCCAGCCTCCGAACAGGCTACTTGCTCCTCACTCCTTCAATCACTATTGGAAATCGATCCAAGGCTTCAAAAAATAACCAAGCAATTACTTGAATCTGCCAAAAAAGAAAAAGATGGAAAACTAATAATTGAAAGCGAGTACCATGAAACTTTGCAAAAACTCTGGCCGCAGCATGAATTAGAATTTATTTTAAATAATCCAGAAGTTTACAGGGAAGCAATAAGTGACTTTCCATTGTTGACAGAGGCGCAGGTAAAAGCCTCTCTTAGATCGAAAGATGTGCCTGAAGAAGTAATAGATTCTATGAGACTAGTAAATATTCTCCATCGAGGATTTGATGGAAAGTTGCATCCAGGTCAACTAATAGTTCATAAGGATGCAGAAAAATCAACGATTGAAATATTCAAGATTCTTGCAGAAGAAAGTGAATTTCCTATGACAAGCATTAGACCAGTTAATTTGTATGATTGGAGTGATGAACTCTCAGTTAAAATGAATAATTCAAGCGGATTTAATTGGCGCCTGGTAGGAGGCTCTGATGAAGTTTCAGATCATGCCTTTGGCTCTGCAATTGACATCAATCCCTATCTAAACCCGTGGGTAAAAGATGGAACAGAAAATGATCGATATAATGTGAATCGTGCCGGTACCCTCACAGCAGATTCGGATATTGTTAAAATATTCAAAGAACATGGTTGGGCATGGGGCGGAGACTGGGAACATTCAAAAGATTGGCAGCACTTTTATCGCCCAGAAATACCCCTGAATAACTTTGGCAAAAGAGAAGTTCCAGAGTGATGTTTGTGTGTGAAATAAGGTTCTAGGTGCTTTTTAGGGATGCGATGTTCCCCGAAAAGTGTCATGGAACCTATGTCTGGCCATCCAATTAAAGCCTTTGAAAAAATGCTTCTTGTGGGACTTTATAGTTAATTTCAAAAAGCATTGAATAAACTTAACTAGTTGCGAGATTCTCGTCACCTCCATCAGTGCTTCTGTCTCATTTCATCGAGGCGATCTTTGTATTTCCAGAGTGCAAAAATCTCAAAAACTATTTTGTGAGCGCAGTAACTTTTGTTTGAGCTGACGGATGTCTTTTCCACCAATGGTGATGTGCCCACTCCCAACCGACAAGAGCCGGATTAATTTCTTTTTAGTAATATAGTAGTTAAAAATGTCGCTAAGGCAGCTAGAACTAAAGTATAGAGCAAGAGGTAGTTTTCAGATGGACTATCTCCTTTCTCAAAAAGACTTCCTATGAAATTATTAGAAAAATGCATTCCGATCGGTGTCCAAATATTACCAAAGACAAAATAGACGATTGATAAAGTATAGCCTGCTAAGAATAGCTCTGTTCCATTTTTCAAGAGGTTAATTTGTGGGTTTAGAAAATGCAAAGCCAGAAAAAGAAGAGCAAAAATAACTGCTACAGCAATTTTTCCATAACTAGAAGCACCCCACTCTAGTGCAATCCCTCGAAACCAAAGCTCCTCCCATATAACTATAGCTAGAGTAACGAGTAGAGAAGTAAGGGTGATGCTTTCATAATTTATGGAAGGGGCATCCCCTGTTATAAGGGACCAAATGAAAGAGGCTCCAACTGGAATTATTCCAATAATGAGACCAACAAAAAAGTAAGGTATTTTCTTTGGAGACCATGCAGATAGAAGCTCATTCATAAAACCACCGTAAAAAGCTATTAGGTAGTTAAATAGTAAAAAAGAGAATAGAAGGAATAGCCAAGATGGGATGTTTATTTTCTTTGCAAAAGAGCCAAACATCATTAGAAGTAGCCCTGCTAAAACCAATAATATGGGAGTAATGTTTTGTATAAGCTTTGCCATAAGGATACTCAGGTGATGGAAGTATTATCTACTTTTAATTACTGCCGCCACCCATATCGCCACCGTTATATATTTCATTTTGAGAATACGCCTGAAAAGCCTTAAGAAGAGCTTGGCTTTCAAGAACGCTACCGTCCATAAGCTGAACGTCTAAAACTTGTGATTGTTCAGACATGTCGAGCATGATCATACCTTCTCCAGCTTTTTGAAATGTGTTGTTCAAAGAAGGAGTAGAGAACATATCTTGAATTGTAATGATATTTTCGTCTCTTAAACGAATATCTGAAATATTATTCATGTCTATAGTAATTAGGCCGCCGCCATCTATTCCTTGGGCCTTCATGAGATTAAGAAGAGTACCGCCACCGCCAACTGCTGGGCCTGCGAAAACAGAAGCGCAAGACAAAGATAGGGCCATTAATGTCGTAGTGATTAAATGTCTCATCAGTGAAGCTCCTCATTGCTTAACTCATTGGTCGATCTTAACTCTTCTCCTGCGACACTAATGACGAAGGGAACAGCAGAGTCTGAATCGGATCGATTTTGAGTAAGTAAATCTGAGGCTTCTTTGTATGCCCTAGAAAGTACTGCCGAAGCTTCTTTGGCCACCTCTGGCTCGACCGATTCTGCGGTCAAGTAAAATACATTTCGGCCACTTTGCCAACCCTTTGGGTTGATATTGTTTGATAGTAATTTTATAGATTGCTGAAGGCCGTTATCCCCTTGAATATAGGTGAAAGTATCGTCACATTTTAGATACTTTCCTTCTTGAATAAGGACTTTTCTGTCGATGAGCTGCTTCACTTTGACTTCAGCGAACTTTCCAGTGGAGATAATAAGGTCATTTGTAACTAGTTTTTCTAAAATATTGGCCTTTTTGACGGCTATCTTACCTAAAGTGTAAACGATCTCATCTACGGTAGAGCCTCTTTCGTTACAGCACATATAGTAAATTTGGTAATCAAACTCATCTTCAAGGAATATTTACTTCTACTATTTTCGCCAAAAAATAATAAACGAAGAAACATTATTGCTCCCTTTCAACTTGTGATGTCGGGACTTTAGTTTGGTATCTCTTCTATCGTGATGTGCTCATCTCATCGATTGTGGCCTTCGGCTCAAGTCTTCTGGGTTTCGTTTCTTGAGTTACCGTTCACATGTTTGCTGCTAGGTTAGATCCTTCTTCACCTTACCCCCGGTACATCTCGACTCTCATCATTAAGCAAATGATCGCATTAGTTCACCGTCCACTTTTTAAATCTAACATAAGTATGTTAAAAAGTTACTGCCAGAAAATATTGTAAGTGACTGAAATGAAATAATTTCTTTCAGTGCTTTTGGTTAGAAGTAAACTTCCTTTCTCTTCATTTTGCTAAACTAAACTTGCAGACCTTGAAATAAAGCAATCTTTTCTTAAAGGTGAGAATCGACAAGCGTCGGGGCCAAACGCTTCATGGAATTAGAAGCAATATACAACGATCTCTTGAGTAACGAAGGCCAAAAGACTCAAGCGGAAGGTTGCAACAGACGAGATGAGAACGTCATTATAGAAACTTGCGTGAACTTATAAATCCTCAAGCACATTAATTGAAAGTGCCCATAAGAGGTCAAAGTGAAGTTTTATTTTTTAATTTGTTACAAGTAAACGCACCGAGTTCGTAATCTTCTCTCCCCCGGTCTTTTAAATTCTACAATAACAACCGAATTAATTTGATCCTCCCCC
>JAFMBV010000139.1 GCA_017858255.1 Bacteriovoracaceae bacterium | reverse complement strand
TTAGAGCCATTTGCCCCTAAGTCTTTCTTGGACTTAATGAAATGGAGGTTTATGACCTCTAGGGAACAGTGGCCTGAGCATGTCGAAGTAGAGCAAGTGATTCCTCCTGTGCGAAACCCTAAGAATAAGGTTCTATACACGCTCATTGGCCATGCGACGGTGCTGATCCAAATGAATGGCATAAATATCCTTACTGATCCTCATTACTCTCAAAGAGCATCACCCGTTTCTTGGATAGGTCCTAAGAGGGTCAGAAATCCGAGTGTTGCCTTTGAAAATCTCCCGCCCATTGATGTTGTTATCGTAAGTCACAATCATTACGACCATCTTGATCTGCCAACACTTAAGCGATTGAATGATAAGTTCAAACCCTCTTTTTATATCGGCCTTAAAAATAAACCGTTATTAGAAGAGGCCGGCATTAGCAATGTCCATGAGTTTGATTGGTGGCAAGAAAAAGAAATGGGGGATGTGTCTATTACTTTTGTGCCTGCCCAGCATTGGAGCGCGAGAGGAATGTTTGATCGTTTTGAAACTTTGTGGGGAGGCTTTTATATTAAAAGTCGCCAACATAAGGTTTATTTTGCAGGGGATACTGGCTACGGCTCATTCTTTAAAATGATTAAGGAAAAACTAGGGGCGCCCGATTTGGCCTTTCTTCCGATTGGCGCTTACGAGCCAAGATGGTTTATGAAGAATGCCCATGTAAATCCAGCAGAAGCAATTAAGGGCCATGAGGATCTTGAGGCCAAGCAATCTGTTGGAGTTCATTTTGAAACTTTCCAACTGACTAATGAAGCGTATGCTACACCTCGAAAAGAGTTCTTAAAGGCCTGGGATCAATCAAAGAAAATAAATAATTTTAAGGCACCTGAGTTTGGTCGAGTCTACGTATATTGATTTTATAGGGCAGGGGGAGTCGGAGGCATAGGAGGCTCGCTTTCGGTAACATTACCCTTTCGCTGGCGCCAATCTTTATAAAGGTGCAAAACCATAATGCCAAACCCTGTCATGATGACCACGTCTGCAATATTAAAAATATTTGTTTCAAAAGGTCTTCTGATTCCAAAATAGAGAAAATCGACGACATAGTTAAATCGTATTCTGTCGATGAGGTTTCCACAGCCACCGGCGGCAATGAGGAGGTAAGACCAAAACTCTAGTTTATTAATCTTTTTACTAAATAAGGAAAAAAGAGAAAAGGCCAAGAGAACTCCGACGGGTAATATTATGAGAAAGAGTGACCTATATGGTTCTTGCCAGTTTCCACCCAAGTTGCCCCAAGCACCGTTATTTTCGGCATAAGTAAGTTGGGCCATGCCAAAGAAATAAGAACGGGGTAATTCGCCTTTTAAAGCCTCTATTGCCCATATCTTACTCTTTTGGTCTAAAAAGATCAGGATAAGAAAAGTGGGGATAAAGAAGTATAGCCTTTTTATTGTGGGATAACTTGTGTTCATACAACTGATTATAACCATTGAAATTACGTTTGAGTAGGTTTTTATGATGCCTTTTAACCTACGGAAACCCTAGTATTTACTTAGGGGGAGTAAGGCATTTAGAGGTAATCGTTAAGCCATTGGCGAACTTTCTGTATTTCTAAAATATCAATTTCATGTGCCATTTCATAGCTTTCGAAAATCATGTTGTTCATCTGACTCTGCCAAGTAGTGAGTTCATTTGAGGTCTCTTGGAATGGAATGATGGGATCATAAAGACCATGGGCCACAAATAGAGGTGTATCACATTGAAGATGATTAAACTTGGGGAAAGGTTCAAAATGACTCATGCGTGGGCTAAGGGCGAGGACACCTGCGAACTTTTTCTCTTCATGAAGGAAAAAATCGAGAACCATCCTTGCGCCTTGTGAAAAACCAAAGAGAAATATATCACTTGGAGAAATTCTCGCGCTTAGACATGAGGACAGGACTCCCTTGAGCCTCTTAAGGCTCTCAAGATAACGATGGTCCATCAAATCAAAGGAGTCGTCATACCAAGTGTAACCAAAGGACTCAGTAAAAGGAGCATTTAAGAGGAGATAGTTTAGTCCAGTAACATTAATTTCACTGGTGAGCGTTTTATAGGAATCAAGAGTGTCTCCACGACCATGGAGAACGATCATAAGTTTATGACCAGTTGTCATGCCCTTATTAACTGAGGGGATAAAATGGTGATCAAGTGGAATATTTTGAAAATTCATTGAATTAATTTACTACAATTCCTAGGCTTTGAAAGAGCTCATCGGTATTATATGTATATAATTCTCTTTGGTACTCTTCCTTATAAGAATTATATTTTTGCGGTGTGATGATAATTGAGTTCATCATCGAAATCTTGTGAGTATCATTACTACTTTGTCTAACGTCATCTAAGTGGTCCCGACCAAGACGACAATGGCCAAGTTCATGGAAAAGTAGGGATTCACGATAAGCTTCACCTACGGCGTCCCACCATTGCTTTCTTACGATAATTTCTTTAGTTCCATCTGGGTATTCAAAGCAAACCCCTTGAAAACTGTCATTCTCAGTGTCGCCAAAGTTAATAGGTATATCACCAACCGAAAAACTACCGTCATTCATTGCAATGCGGCCTTTAAGTTCAAAATCTTGAACATAACTGGCGAATGCTTGATTTGATGTTGAAAATTGTCTCACAGCATTTAAGTCCCTTACGACGAGGTCCTTTTGAAGTGGTAGAGGAATCCCACATGAAGTTAGATTCATTACTGCTAAGAATAATAATAATGTGAGAACTTTTGTCATTCCTATCTCCTGTCCATAACATTTGCACAAAGTTTGCCAATAATGACCTATGATTTTTCAGTAAGTTAGAGGAAGATAGAGGCATTAAACTGTCTAGAGTTTAAACAGTTTGTAGTTTTTACTTTGAATTTTGTCTAATATTAGGACAAGAGAACGAACAAAATATAAACGATGTACAGCGAAGAAGAAATCACATTTCAATGTCCCTTTTGCTTTGAGAATATCTCAATGGTGTTTGAATCGTTATATGGTGGACAGACTTATATTGAAGATTGTGAGGTCTGTTGCAGCCCTATTGAAGTCACCTACAAAGTTCACGACGGTGAGGTCATTTTAGAAAAAGTGGAGAGGTCCTAATGAAAAAGAGGGTCATTATTATTGGGGATGTCCACGGCTGCCTTAAAGAACTAACCGCTTTATTAAAAAAGACTAAATTTGATGCTCAGAAGGATCGACTGATTTTTCTTGGTGATCTTATTAACAAAGGACCAGACTCCGTTGGCGTCGTACGATTTGTGCGAGAGGGTGGTTTTGAATGCATTATCGGAAATCATGAATTAGGCTTCTTAAAGAGCTTAGATGACCCTCGCTATTTTAATAGTGGCTTTAAAGAGTTTTATAACGACTTAGGTAGTGAGCGAGAAGAAGTTATTAAATGGCTTAAAGGTCTGCCTCTCTACATTGAGGATGATAACTTTATTTGTATTCATGGTGGGCTAGAACCTGGAGTCTCTTTGGATAAACAGCGAGTTGATATCGCCACGAGAATTCGTACATGGACGGCCAGCTCGGAGACGATCAATATTGAGGGGGCAACTCCTTGGTATGATCACTATGACGGCGATAAACTGGTAGTCTATGGTCATTGGGCAGCACAAGGTTTAATGATTAGAGATAACACGATTGGATTAGATACAGGATGTGTATGGGGAGGGAAGTTAACCGCACTCATACTACCTGAAAGAGAAATTATCCAGATTGAAGCACTTAAGCAATATGTTGAACCTTAAAAAAAATTAAAACTGAATAAGTATATGGTCACCTTTAACCTGAATACTGTCCCAGTTCGCATCATCTAATTCTTTTAAAAGTTTTCCTTTTAAAGAAAAGATTCCAACCTTTGCCGAATCTAAATGAACATCAAGAATAGATTCACTTTCACGATAGTCAATTGAGCCTTTGGCCTTGATTTTCCACTTGAAAAGAAATCGTGCTAAGAAACTTAGATGAAATGATTTTTTAACAATAATAAGACTGATGTCTTCGAGTTCATCGATACCCTTGTTTTTGAGACCAAATGACTTTGCCACACTTTTAGAACTCAGCTCATCAAACTTTAATAATGGCAGACTTATCCTTCCTAAATTTAAACACCGATAGGCCAAGTCAGTTGTAATAGATTTTTGTGCGTCCCCAGAACAGGAAACATCAAATTGTGGCACATATTGCGTTCCACCTTTATGAGATATTAAGAGCCCAGAATTCTTGATTTGGAAGTATTTATTTTTTTCATAAAGAGCGGATAAACCTTGAGAACTCATCTCATAAATTCCGGCGAGAAAATTCTCTTTGCCGAGATCGTACTTAAAGTTGATATCCCCTTGCTGAAACTGGAAAAGTCCTTCATGAAAGTAAAAGTCGATGTTGGGACTTTGAGACTCTATAACCATGGAGCCTTGCTGATATTGAAGAGTGTCGCCTCTTAAGTTTCCATTTTGATTTTTATGATTTATTTCCACATTACTCAGTTGGACATAGTCTATTGAGTGAACGTGAAAGGAGAATAAAATAATCAGGAATAGAATCAGTGATCTCTTCATATTAGGCTCGCAGGTTTAATGATTAACTCTGCTTCGTCCTATTTTGAAAGGGGGTTAAATTCGATGCGCTGTATGAGGGCAATAAGTAAATTATGCCATTAGGTGAGAAAATATGTCGGGAATATTGTGACTTGTGACATTTCTGACACACTTAAGTTCGACAACTGTGTTAACTACGAAAATTTCATATAATTAACTTAAATTACTTTCCCTTTTTCCTCTCTTAATTGACAATAAGAAGGTTGCCCTTTTTCTTTGGAAAGTATTGTAATGAATGAGCAAAAAATAATTTTATGTGTTGATGACGAAGCTGATATTTTAGAGCTTTTTAAAGATGAATTTATCGATCTTGGTTTTAAAGTATTAGAAGCAAATAATGGTGTTGATGCTTTCGAAATTTTTAAAAATAATCAAGTTGATTGTATTGTCTCAGATATTCGTATGCCAGGCGGGGACGGTGTGTCCTTCGTTAAAAATGTGAAAGAAAGTGGAGCAGAGATTCCCATTTTTCTCGTCACGGGTTTTTCAGATTACACTGCAGAAGATCTCGCTGGAATTGGTGTGAATGCTGTAATTTTCAAGCCATTTGATCTGGAAGAAGTTGTAGAGATGATTAGTAGCACTGTTACTAAGGCCAGCTAACTTTCCCCATAAGTTTCTTTTTGACCAAATTTCCGTCATTTATATAACTCTTATCTATCATTATCCTCTTGGCTACTTGCGCCAAAAAAAGTAATCTTCTGCTTTCTCTATTCCCCAAGGTTAAGGAAACGGAATGAAACTTTTAATTTCATTAATTGGTCTGGTTGCGACTTTTACTTCATGTGCGACTTCAATCGAGCTCTATCATGTACCTTCAAAGCAGTCTTATTCACTAGAGAAGGGTGTGGCAAAATTACCAGCAGAGGGTTTTATCATTCTAGGTGAGACTCACTACGATAAAGAAACACAAGTTGCTCAGGGGCTGTTTATTGAGGCGATGGTTTCTCACTTGCAGATTGAAGGCAATTTTTCAGTTGGCTGGGAATTTCTTAATTATCCTGACCAGTTGCTACTTGATGAAAAATTTAATCAATATAGCGAAGGTAGCCTAAGTTTTGATGATCTTTTGAAAAGCTTCTTTGGTAAAAAGCCTGGTGGACATCTCCTCTATCGTCCCATTTTTGATGCGGCCAAAAAGTTCTCTGGAAAGGTGGTTGCCACAAATGCTCCTAGAGAGTGGAAATCTAAAATTGTTTCTGGTGGGCTTGGCGCTTTAGAGTCCCAATATATTCCAAGAAATATGGAAAGGGGATCGACATTCTATTTCCAGCGTTTCCTAGCAGCGATGGGAAGTCATGCTCCTGCAGATAAAATTGAAAACTATTTTCTGGCGCAATCATACTCTGACGCTGTTATGGCAAAGAGCTTGGTTGATCAAAGTGCGGGCCAATTAACATTTATGATTGTCGGAAATTTTCATAGCGATTTTGGTCATGGTTTACCTAGCTACTTAAGAAAAGTGACTAATGAAAATGTACTTCAATTGAGAATGATTAACCTCAAGGGCCTATCTGCTGAAGAAAGGCTAACGGCACTTGCAGACGATGCTCTCTATGGCCCTAGGTCTTCATGGTTACTCATCCTTAATAAATAATAAGAGGTCATAAAAATTCATGGACGACCAAGTATTACTTCTCGCCTTAGGTTCAAATTTCTTCTTTGCTCTAGGTAGTCAGTTTTTTACTTATTTTAGTAAGAAAATCGGTGCTACTTGGATGAACTGGTATAAGGCCTATGTCGCTCAGATCTGTTTCGTGGCCTGGCTTCTTCTTAAAGGTGGTTTGATTTGGCTTCCCCTTGCCCAAGGTGGTCCTCTTATGCTCTCTGGCTTGATAGGACTGGGAGCAGGTGATGTGCTCTTACTTTTGGCCTTTAAAGAAATGGGTCCAGGACGGACGTTAATGTTATTTGCCTTTCAGCCGTTACTTGTAGGCATAGGTGCTTTCTTTTTATTTGGACAAAGCATTGATACGACGCGATTTTGGGCCATCTTTTTCTTTATCTTATGTATTTTAATTTTCTCTCTTGAGAGCTTCAAAAAAGAGCGGCACTGGGGTTCTCGGGGCATACTTTTGGCCCTGGGTGGAATGGCCTTAGATGGAGCAGGAGTTTTAATCACGCGTAAGGTATTCGATGGAGATGCTTCACTTTCTCCTTTACTGACAAACTTCTATCGCACAATGGGTGCTCTTATTTTCTTTTATGTTCTTGCCTTAAAAAGAAAAGACTTAAAACTCTTTTTGCCTTTAAAGAGTCTACCGAGCAAAGAAATTGTAGGAGTTACCCTTGGTGCTCTTTTTGGAACTTTTATCTCTTTGAGTCTCTATTTAGCTGCTGTCCAGCATGCGCATCTTGCTAGTTTAAGCGGGGTGGCCATTACGGGAACCATTTTTTCTGCATTCTTTGAATGTATTTGGCAAAAACGTTTTCCTACTCGCTACCTTATCGCAGCTTTTGTCTCTTTCTTACTTGGAATGAAAATACTCGTCTTTTAAGGAATATACAGGGGTCTTATTGTCACTATGGAGCCCTATACTTTTATAATTTTCAAGATTCTTATCGTCGATTGGTATTGGCATATTGCCACTAGAAAGATTTTCAATAAGCTGTTTTGCAATCTCTAAAGAATTGACTCTAATAAGCCACTTTTTTTCTTTAATTGGAGGAAATGGAAAAACGACAATACCTTGAGGTGTATTTGCCGACCGAAAAAACTGATTAGTCACCAAGCTCACCCGACCAAAAATTTTGGTGGTAATCAAAGTGACACTGTCTTTTCACAGACTGTAGGTAGTTATGAAGAGAGGGAGTGAATTGAAATTCTGGCAAAACGTAGAGGCCCCAAAGATGAGAAGCGATCATTATATCAATAATCGTAAATTCCTCGCCTTGATAAAAAGGTTTTAGTTTCTTTTCTAAAATAGGGAAAAGTGCTTCAAGCTCATCGAGGTATTTATTTTTCTTCTTAGCGAGTTCATTAAAGGGCCCACGCTTTAATTCTTTCTTTTTTTGAAAATAGGCACGGGACTCGTCATCAA
>JAFMBV010000138.1 GCA_017858255.1 Bacteriovoracaceae bacterium | reverse complement strand
CCCTCCCAAACAGCTTTAAATTAAGGTCTCTACTAGATGATACTTCTTCTTCTTTATACTTTATCGGCCATTGAGGGCAGGGCTTAACTTTTTAGTCTTTAATTCTTTGTTTTTATTTAAATGTCCTTAATTTAAATGTAATTTTAAGACCTTGGGATATACACAAGAACTTTGTTTAGCTCTATTTCTCTATCCAATCTGGCGAAAATATATGGCAAATAGTCTAATTGCCAAAGAATAATAATTTAGGGAAGGTAGATTGATATTTCATCATTTTCAGTAGGTTTGATGACCGAATAAGGGTTTTTAATGAGTGTTGAAGACAAAGAGCGCCTTGAAGCAGAGTTAAAAAGTAGAGTGCTCCAGACAATGAATGGCCTTGAGGAGCTTGGTGAGTTTTTTAAAGTTACCCTAAAGAACTTTGGTTATCGTTATATTGAAAGTGAAAGCACTGGAGAAGTGATTCCCTTTTGGGCCGATAAAAAAACACTTTTAATAGAAGTCAAAGAGGGTCAATTGGCCAATGCCCTAAAAACAGATAATCCCAACACGCGTAAAGGCCTTATCGATTTAGCAAAATCATTTTCTAAAAAAGATAAACCTGAGGTACGTTATCAGCTTGGTGTGAAAATATTGAATGTTAATTCACAAGGGGGAGGCGAGTTTCAGGTCTTTGCAGAGACCCACTGGGATTTTCCAAATTTCCAAGACTCTGAAAAGAAAAACTCTTTGAGTAGAGACATTGTTTATGAAGATTCTCTCGACCTGCGAAACAATTTCGCCCGTATCCTTGAAGACGTATGTGGGGTTCTTTAGCTGATTGTTAACTTCAGTTGTTTAAAAGGGGAAGCAGGTCCTAACTGCTGGCATTCTTTAATCAGTGCCGTAATATCTATCCCACAATATACAGAGTGTTCTTTTTCAATAGGGATTAATAGTTCTAAGGCACGATCAATATGTCCCTGGGCAACTGGAGATTCACTTAGATTGATCTTCACTCCACCAGCTGCAAGTTTGATAAGCGCTTTAAGAAAATCGGCCAGTACTCCTTTTCGACCCGCCTCATTCCACAAGGCCTCCCACCAAACATGGGACTCCCAATAATAGCCGTGATTAAAAAGGTCCAGTCCATAAAGGTAAGCTTCATTTTCAAAAGGTCTGTCAGGCTTTAAGGCCTCTACTTCAACTTCAATTCCCTCCATATGACCGCCTTCCTTTTCAGGATGAGGCTGCTTTCCAGGGATAAAAGCGTAGGGTGGTAAATCCCTTGTAGGTAGGTATCTTGGTCTTTTTGAATTCATGAACTTATTATAATGATATCGAAGAGTTATGGTCACTATAGAATTTTCACATTACCCCCCAAAAATCCATTCTTTTGTTATTATTGCTACGCGTTAAGCCTTTAAACTCTCTGAGACTCTGTATATGAAGATAAAGCATCTCCTTATATCAATTTTGGCCATAATTCCTTTAGCGGGACATGCAAATTTTGGCCCTTGGCCTCATTCCTACTTTTTAAAAGGTGGTGTTTTAAGCTGTTCTGATGGAAGTGGCTGTTATGCTCCTCGAATGGATGATATCGCGACCCTTAAGGCCGACTGGGAAACTCATGAGGAAGAGCGTCTTGCTCGTGTTGTTCGCCTCGAAGGTCTAGCGCGCGTTTCAGCAGAAGAGATTCTCGAAGTGGCCCAGCAAGAATTAATTGAAGATGAGGAAAGCTCCTTCGGTGAGCTTTACTTGGAATATGGTTCTCGTCTTTTAAATAATATTAGTAAAAAGAAAATTGAATCTATGCGTTTATGGGTGAGTAAGGCCTCTCCGATGTACCAAAAAATTCATGAGTTAGAAGGCAAGCTTATAGAATGGCAAAATCAAATTGACCTACAAGAGGAACCAGACCTTAAGGAAGGTCTTGAGCTTTTGAGGAACGAAAAATATAAAGAGTGGTTGGTTAATACAGAGTTTCAAGAAATTCTCAAAACCATGGGCAGTATTCAGGAAGAAGTTTTTCCAAAATCTACAACAAGTGAAACTGTTGAAAATGACATAGTTGATGGTTTGATGAACTTGGAAGTTGACTTGGGAGAGTTGGTAAATTTTAAAAATTGCCCCAAGAAAGTCGAAGATAATGTCAAAGAGGCCTTAGGTAAAATTCAGTTTTCTAAAGCTCATCGTGAAAAGAACGATTGGGATCCTATTCGCGACAAGACTTTTATACGCTTTCTTCTTAAAGGAAATGGCTTTGGGCGCTCTTTAGGGGTGACCTGTGCCAAAGCTACTTTTTTAGCAAAGGCAAAGGCCAGTTATGAAAAGGGTCACCAACTTAAGATTCAATATAAAACAAAAGTAGATCAAGATGGTATTACTCAATACAAAATGCCGTCTCGATCAGAAATGCTTAAGCCTCTCAAGTAATGTTATTTGTGCCTGCGAGTACTATTCGTTAGAATAACAGAAGTCGGGAGAACATTATGACATCAAAAAGAGTAAACCTTTTTTTACTATTACTTATTTTTACTATTCCTGCTTTTTCACAAGTGACGACAGAAGACTTAAAAGGTGACTTCAAACGTATTGAAAGAGAGGCCAAGAAGGTGACTGGCTTTTATTATGGTCTCAAAGTAAAAGACCATCTAAAACGCTATGAAACTAATGGTTGTAGCTTCTTGTACGAAAAGGGAATGGGCCAACATCCTAAAAATGATAAAGAATATGCTTTTGAACGCTTCATGATAAGTTTCTCTGGTGTAGATAAAAATAAAGTAACATCATTCGATTCTGTTGTTTATGGTCATTCTGCATTTCTCGCCAACTTTAAGGGCCTCGATTTTTCAAAAAGCTTTCCCTATAAGAGTATCAAAAGAGTTGAGCTTGATAATGCTAGTGAAGCCGGTGAGATTAAGGCCATTAGAACTGATCTTGGAGAGCTTCATCTGCTCTTTCGCCACAAAGAGATTTATAATGCTGAGAAAAGTTCTTTCTTTAAAAAAGGCGAGCAAAGGGAATACGAATTAGAAGTCCAATTTTCTGACTTTAAACCCAACAGAATTAAACTTAAAAAAATATTAGTAAATACTGTGAGTATAATAAATGGGCGGAAGAAGGCAGTTGCTCAAGTTCTATGCGAAATTTTTTAAAAAAATTAATCAAGAATTTCTTTAATTTTATCCGCAATTTCTCGCATGGATAGTGGTTTATAGAGAATGTCTGTTATGCCAGCATTTCTTAAAGATATATCATCTTCATTGGAAGCAAATCCTGTTAGGACAAATATAGGAATCGTTTGATTTATTTCTCTCATTCTTTTAACAAGTTCTACGCCATTCATTTTAGGCATACTCTTATCGGTCATAATTAAATCAAGCTCATTATGCTTTTCTTTAAAATAGCTGAGCGCTTCGTTGGGGCGGGAAAATATCGCTACTTTATAGCCTAGTCTCTCTAGGCCGGCTTTGGTCATTTTGAGAGTAATACTCTCATCATCAATTACAAGTATATTGTGCAATTAGTCGTTTCCCATCTTACGTCGCAGGACGTTGTGATTCTTCAATATTGTTATAATCTTTCAAAGAGGGCTTTGGCAAAGGACACAAAATATCATAAATTTTGTGCTCACTCTCAAAGGTTGATTCTATGCTCGATATTAAGTTTATCCGTGAAAACTCTGACACCGTTAAAAAGGCGGTCCAACTTAAGAACCTCAAAATTTCAATTGATGAAATTCTTGAAGTTGATCAATTGCTTTTGGAACAAAAGAGAAAGCAACAAGATCTTCAAGAAAAGAGAAATGCTCACTCTAAAAAAATACCAAAGGCCACTAATGAAGAAAGACCTGCCTTAATTGAAGAGGGTCGTGCAATTGGTAAAGAGCTAGATGAAATCAAGCCGCAAGTTAATGAAATGGAAGAAAAGCTTCTTCAACTTCTTTACAGAGTTCCAAATATTCCGGCAGAGGATGCTCCAGTCGGAAATGATGAGAACGATAATGTTGAGATCGAAAAAGGTGGAGTCCTTCCAACCTTTTCTTTTACACCAAGAGATCACGTTGAGATTCTAGATTTAAATAATTGGGCCGACTTTGAAAAGATAGGTAAAGTCTGTGGTAGCCGCTCTTATAGCTTAAGAAATGACATGATGTTGTTAGAGATGGCCGCTCATCGTTTTGCTCTTGAGAAGTTAAAAGGAAAAGGTTTTAACTTAATATCCACTCCTGCAATGGCAAGAGAGCATGCCCTTATTGGGACAGGACATTTTCCTGAAGGTCGAGACCAAGTTTATTACCTTCCAGAGGATGACCTCTATTTGTCAGGAACAGCTGAGGTGCAATTAAATAGTCTCCATGGAGGAGAGATTCTCAAGGAAGATGAACTACCGATCTTATACGCTGGTTATAGCCCTTGTTTTCGTAGAGAAGCAGGCAGTTATGGTAGAGATGTCAGAGGTCTCATTCGCGTCCACCAGTTTATGAAAGTCGAGCAATTTGTCATTTGTAAGAACGATCCAGAGGAAAGCCAAAAATGGCACAAGGCCTTACTTGAGACTTCTTTAGAGATTGTTAAGGATCTCGAACTTCCTTATCGTGTCGTTGAGTGTTGCACTGGGGATATGGGGACTGGAAAAGTTAAAATGTTTGATGTTGAGTGCTGGGTTCCTAGTGAAGAGAAATACAGGGAAACACACTCTTGCTCGTCTCTCCATGATTGGCAGGCCCGAAGAACTAACACACGCTATAGAGATAGTGACGGCCAGGTTCAGTTTGTTCACACTCTCAATAATACAGCGATAGCCACTCCTAGGATTTTGGTCAGTATTCTTGAAAACCACCAGAACGAAGATGGTAGTGTGACCATTCCTAAGGCGCTTAGGCCATTTATGGGCGGAGCTGAAAGTATTAAAGGCTAAGTCCTTAATATAACAAGAGAATCATTCAGCCGATAAGCTCAAGCCATAACTGAGATTTGCCGATAAGCTTGTGATGGAAAACAAGTTTTCGAAGGATCTAAATCGTTCCTCATTCTTATTCATAAGTATTGCTTCTATGACTATTGGTCTAGTCGGATTATTTTACTTAGTCCAAGCTGAGTTTGAGGCCAAGTCGAATGCAGATGCGCTGATTAACCTTGCAGAAGTTAAATATCAAATTTCCTCGGAACAGTTTTTTCTGCAAAAATATAGAGTGGATATCCTTCGCAAGAAAAAACTAAATCATGAAATGTTTAAAGATAGTTTAAAGAAACGCTATGTACTCCTTCAAAAAAGAGCAAATGAATTATGGCAAAACCCTTCCGAAGGTAGTTTAGGGAGCCTTAAGGTAACCTCATTGTTTTTTTCTAATCAGTGGCGCCTAGATGAATCACTAAATCACCTTATTAAAATTAATAAAACTCTCTTGAGTAAATTTGATAAATTGAGTCGAGACAATCGTATCAACCTCTTCAATGAACAGGACTTTCAGTCGACTCATGCTCTGGACAAACTAACCCCAATCACGAAAATATTAATTAAGAACAGAGAGTATCTAAGCTCTATAAAAGTTATTATTATTTCAATTATCAGCGGTTTATTTATATCTCTACTCGGAGTATTTTTTTTCGTTATCTATCGTCCCTGGCGTAATAGCTATTCAGAACTAGAAATGGAAAAGAGCCTATTGCAAGAAGTTTTGAGTGAAAGTGAGATTCGCGGTAATACTTTCTCTTGGGAAGTAAACTATCACACGAAAGAGACAAAAAGATCAAATCACCTCTCTGGAATTTTTGAAATTGAGGAAGAGAGTGACACTTTCTTTCTTTATGATGAGGTGTCGTTATTTTCGGATAACTCTCAAGATATATTCATGAAGGCCGTTGATAATTGTGCTCTCAAGGGTGATATTGTTGACATTGAAATTGGTCTACAAACTAAGAATAAAAAAAAATATTGGCTTCATTACTATGCTCGAAGAAGAGAGGTCGGGAAGGAAATCTTTATTAGTGGGACTGTTAGAGATATCTCTCACCAAAAATTGGCTGAAAAAAGGTTTGAAGTACTTTTTGAGTCTATCCGAGCACCCTGCCTTATCTTTGGTGAGGGACAAATTCGTAGTTTAAATCAATCTGCGCTAAACTTCTTCGGTTTATCAGAGTTCGGACAGCTAGACAAACTTCATCCAGCGATTCTCTTTCCGTTATATCAAATGGACGGAACGTCCTCTTTGGAGAAACTAAGAAACTCTATAGAAGAAATTAAAACCGGTAAAATTCTTGATGGGGATTGGTCCTTCCAGACAAATCATGGCAGAGATATGGTGGGGACAACGACCCTTATGAACATTCCTTTTCCTGAAGTCGATCTGCATCTCATGGTGATTACAGATGATAGTCAAAAAATAGAGTTTGAAAGACGATTGGTTGACGCTAACAGAAGGGCGCTTCATGCAAGGCGCTTAAAGTTAGAATATGTCACTAAAATGGGTATTATCCTTCAAGACTTAACTGAAGTAGTTAAAGAGGAAGTAGTTGTTCATGAAAAAACAGACTTAGGTCATCTCGAGAAGATAACCACTATTCAAGAAGAGTTAAGTTCTCTTTGGGATGACAACCTCAACCAAAGTATGGATGAGGGGGCTAATATTATTCTAACGAACCTCCATGATTTGATGAAGAGTTTAGAAAAACGATGGAAAGGAATTGCAGCCGAAACAGGTGGAAGCTTCCAACTCACATATAATAAAGACTCTGAGAGCTTTTACTGGCTTGATAGCAGTAAGTTGAGACTCGCCCTAATGGCCTTGGTTGAAGGTGCTCTGAAGTTAGGTAAAGACGAAAATATTGAACTTGTTATAGATTCTAGCTTTAGTCGTGGACGCCATGGAAAGTTAAACTTTTCATTGAAACATTCAAACTCTGCCTGGCCAGGAGAAGAGTGGCGAAAGCTGATTGTTTCTCAGAAAGACCGTCGCGATACTCAAGTGCGAAAGCCGCTTTCGCTTGCAAACTTTTTCAATATGATCGAGATTCTCCAAGGAGAGGTCTTCTTTGAAAAATCTGAGGCATCTAGCATAGTTGGCTTTCAATGTTATGTTGAAAGGGCAGTTGGGTTAAGCCAGGAAGATATGATAAAAGGCTCGCAACAAATAGATGATGAGAAGAGTTATAATTTTACTTTATCTGCCTCTGATATCTGGTCTCACTTTGGTGGTGACTGGGACATTATAGAAACAACAATTAAAGACTTTATTGATTATTACCCGGTTGCCTTAGCAGATATGCTCTACTATCTGCGGATGAAAAATTCCGAAGAACTTGTTAATGTGGCCACCGATCTCTATGGAGCACTTTCTCACTTTCCATTCTTCAACTCTATTGAACGAATAATAAGAATTCAAAAGTTTAGTCAATACCTAAAGTTCGATAAAGTAGAAGAAGAGATAGAAGCTCTCTCTTATGACTTAAGTTCTTTTAGTCGGGCCTTACAAGAATTCTTACCTGATGAACAAAAAGCAGCCTCCTAAAAAACATCACACGCCTTATTAGCAAATTGATAATTAATTTCTTTAAGGTAGATTGAGTCCACACATTTTTCTTTTAGTTCACCATTTGGGAATTCCCCAAGCTTGAAACCAAGGTCCATGGCCTGCTTACTATAAAAGTCTCTCTTTAAAGGATGAAGAGGAGATACGGCATGAATAATTTTTGGAGTATCTTGGGTTAAAGGGAG